>CAZUCG010000125.1:0-7269 GCA_964619145.1 uncultured Lentisphaeraceae bacterium
ATTCAGATGCACTTTGTCAAATATCAACTTCTATCACCAGATTTCGCACATTATCCAATTATGAGAGTTTTGTTCGACCTGTCAAAATAAAAGCAGTCTTCCAGGAATACGGCTTAACCTGTACAGATGAACAAAGTCTCTTCAGCTGCCAGAGTTACCAGCGGGTTTATGCCCAAATCACGGCAATGATCAAGAACAATCAGCTGCCAGATGCTTTCTGCTGCTGCAATGACGAGGTGGCTGGATGGGCCATCAGCGCTTGCGAGAATAATGGGCTGCGCGTACCGGAAGATATCTCAGTCATTGGCTTCGACGGTTGTTCGCCAGCACCTTTGCAGGAACGACTCACGACTATCAGTCTGCCCTTTTATGCAATTGGCTTTAAAGCAGTAGACCGACTGATAGATTATCAGGAAAACGGTATGCAGGCAGACAAACAAATCCTGAAATTACAAACTTCACTGGTTATGAAAAAAACTTTAGGTTGGTGCCGAAATTAATTTTTTACTGATAGTAATCACGAAAATCAAAAGGAGTGGAGCCATGCGTAAAATCTGGTCGTCACGCTTTACCTTAATAGAGTTACTAGTCGTCATTGCTATTATCGCAGTATTGGCCAGTATGCTACTGCCAGCCCTAAGTAAGGCCCGAGCGGCTGCGCAAAATATTAAATGCATCGGCAATTTGCGAGAGATCGGGCTCGGAGTGTCGATTTATATGGATGAATATGAAGATTATATGGCTAGGGATAATGCTGATTATATATCTTGGAATCATCGCCCGCATTACATTTTATATACCAAGGGATATATCCTTAAAAATTCACTGGAATGCCCGACTGCACTTCTGGACCCGGCATTATCAGCAGCATCTTACAACCCTGGCACATATCCAAATTATGGTTTGAATACTGGTGGGACAATGAACTACAAACTGAGTCGAATAAAAAAACCATCGCTGCAGAGTGTCTTCGCTGATTCGCAAGGCGCTGGCGCTGACCGCATCGATTATCGAATATACACTTATTGCTGGTTTATCCGTTCCTGGAAAAGCAGCAATATCGGCTATATCGCTACCCGGCATAATAACTCAGCTAACACCCTATTTTTAGATGTGCACGCCAAGGGAATCAGCGTCAATCAGCTTGGCAATGCTGAATTCAGAGACAGCTTTTGGGGTGGCACCGGATCATCACAACGTTAATAACGCCGTTTGCTGAGAGGGACAGAAATGAAATCAATCCACGGCATCATTATCGCACTGCTGTTGACCCTGTCGCTGAAAGCGGCCCCGGAGTTTGTCCCCGGGAGGACAGGGCAGGCATTGCGTGGTCGCTGTAGTTTTCCGGCCGTGAATTTAGATTCCCGTCAAGGCAGTATACAGTGCTGGTTTAAGCTCGATATGCAGCCTGCTGAAATGCAGAATCATTTTTTACTAGGCATCGGCACAAATCGCGATGGCTGGTTCTACATTATGTTCAATGCCGGCAAACTGACTGCAGCCAGTAAAAGCGCTGTTGGTATAACGGAAGCTACCTTTGAAATCAACGCACTGGAACCAGCTCGCTGGTATAACCTGACGTTGACTTGGGGACAAAATTATGGCCAAGGCAAACTCAAGGTCTATCTGGATGGGATGTTGAAAGCACAAAATCACGGACAATTGCCTGAAACATTCAGCCCAGGAAAATTAGGCCTAGGATATAATACAGCGCATTACGCCAGTCCTGATTTCCCCGGCCTAATTGATGAATTTGCTTTTTATGCATACCCTCTGCCAGAAAATGAAATCAATGATCTGATGCAAAGAGGTGCGATCCTACCGGGTGAATCCCGCCCACGGCCAGGGTGCTTGATTTATGCCGCTTTTGATGGAGACCCGTCCAACCTACGAGGCCCAGAAATAACCTCAGAACAACTGCAAAGATATTTGCAGATACACCAGCAAAAAAGCAAAATCCGCCATTATAGCGATGAAATCGATTTTCAATATTACTTCGATGTTCCGATGCCAGAGAAAAAAACAGCTGGCATCTTGAATGACGGCAATGATCATAATTCGGTCAACTGGCATAACCGCAAAATTGCCGTGATTTGTGAATTTGACCGCACCTATGATCTCGCCGGCCTGGAGATTATTGTCAAGAAACAGACAAAATGGTATATCCTGAAAGAGCTGCACATCAGCCTCGATGATGGATCCGGAGCTTTTAAGGCACCTTTTATTGTCAAGACGTATGGAGTTGTGCCCAAGAAAGGCGCGGCGCTGATTGATGAAAGCTGCCGCAGCTATTGCTACCGGCCTGAAATCCGCGGTTATGCCAGCCGGATTAAAATTGCTTTTGTCGGCGATGCGGCCATCAGCGTATCCGAGATTCGCATCCGCGGGCGGGCGGCAGCGCCGCCCCCAGATGGTAGTATGTATTTTTGGAGCACATCAGAATGATGACTCGTCGCGATTAAACAGCCGTCAATAAACAATACTAGAGTATAATTCAGAAATAAAAGGTGTGCTATGTCAAGAAAACAGTTAGGGGTAATTTTTTTCCTTATCGTCGGTTGTGTTATCTCAGCTTTTGAAAGTCGCTATATCCCGCAAGAAAATGGCGAAAGGCTCCTGTCTGTAGACAGCCCTTTTTTCACTCTTGCAATTGACCCGCTGGGCGGCAAATTGCAAAGCCTGATTTACAAGCCAACCACCGCCCAATTAACTGACCCAGAAGGAATTGGCAGCGGCACCGAGAATGTCTGGAATATCCCGAAGTCAAGGTTTTTTCTGCAAAAAAAACCGTTTACACTAAGTAGCGATGCAGATGGCGAGAATTGGCAGATCGAAGCACAAGCCAACCATTCCGGCGGAGGAATAAATTTTTTGCAGGTGAGTAAAAAATTCCGACTGTATCCAGATGCCGCCTTGCTGAGTATAGACTACCGAATGGAAAATTTGGCGGCGGCGATGTCTGCGTTAGATTATGCCTTCTGGTTCCACAATACGTTGGGCATTTATGGTGAATTAACCAGCAGTTGGTATCCAACAACTGCTGGCATTGTCAATATTGCCCCTGAAGACCGTCCCACAGATACTTGGCAGCATCGTCCTGCTAGAGGTTGGATCGCTGCGTTGGCTCCCAGTGGCAAAGGCGTAGCAATTACTATGAACTATCCCGAGTTGAAGTGTTTTTACAGCTGGTTCTCCGGCATGAAAGTCCCGACCTTAGAATGGCGGCTAGTGCCGCTTAGCATTGCTGCAGGAGAAGCCTGGCAAACACGAGTGGAAATCCTCCCCTTTACTGGGCTGGAAAAAATATCCGGTGTCGGCGGCGGGTTAGTCGGTGAAATCACTGGTGGCGAGAAAACTCTCGAACTAGGGAGCACAGCCGCACTAGCCATCAAAGTGCATAACGCTAGGAAGGGAAAAATTCAGGCCGAAATTATGACCCGCTCTTTGCCGGATGGGCAATGGCAGAGCCATTGCAGCCGTGATTTGCTTTTCCCTGCACCGGCGACGGTGCAAGAATTCAATTGCCAAATCAACTGTCCTGAAGAAAAATTCCTTGAGCTGGAGGTAATTTTATCTGACTCGCAGACAGAACTGGCTCGCTTGAATTCCTTTCTCTGCTTTGGCGCAGCGGAAGGCTCTTGGAGCATTACTCCGTTGGAAGAACGGGTGACTAGCAGCAGCGCCACAATTGATTTGCTAGGTTTCAATAAAATTACCCCCACAGCTCATATCCCCTGGGCAAACCCTTATGCCGGTGGCAAGATACGCTCTTTGCTACTGACCCAATGTACCAATATCCCAGAAGTGAGTCAGCTGGCGCAACGCCTAGAGCTAGATTTCACCGCCCCTTATCTGATGTATACAGGCGATTATAAAAGTTCTTCGCCGTTGTACCGCCTTGGAGACTATTTTGGTGCCACATCTATGCGAGACATCGATGACAACTTAAAAAAAGCACTGCAGCAAGATTATGATGTGATCATAATCGGCGGACTGCCCTGGGAGTACTTCCAGCCAGATATCCAGAAAATCATCACAGATAAAATACAGAATGGCACCGGGCTGGTTTATATCGGCCCTGACAAGGAAAATGCGCTGCTATCACTAAAAGGGCATACCGATAAGCTTATCACCGCGGTGCCACAGCGGGAGCAGAAACATTTTCTGACCCAAGGAATGCCTTTTGAAATTCTGCCTCCAGAACCGATCTTTGCTTTTAGTGCTGACAGCAATTGCCTAGCCAGCGCTGCCGGCCAAGCATACCTCACGGTAGGAAATCACGGCCGAGGAGCCGTTGTAACCTTGAATTACAAAGCCATTTTTGGCCGTTTCAATGCGGCCGCTGGGCTAACCCCGAATTTGCCGGACAGCTACCCTGATCGCGGCGTACCATACGAATTCTATTATTCCATGCTGGCTAAATGCTCACTATACGCTGCCGGAAAAATGCCTGGGACGCTCTTTAACGAGGTTGATTTGAAACTCGAGAACAGAACTCTTCAGATTCAAATGCAAATTGAAAACCAAGCCGCAACAGCCAGTACTTGGGAATTCTTCCAGATGGATCGCTATCTGCGCCAGAAAAACCGGGATATTCGTAATGTCAAGTTAAACCAAGGCAAGCAAGAACTGCATTTCTCGCTGCCGAGTCTGGCTTTTGCCGGCCAGCAGACACTCTCAATCATTATCCGTAATGAACAGGACCAAGTCCTGAATTGGGGCACCTGGAGCTGGCAGGAAGAGCCAGTGGCGAGCATTTCTGCCTTGACAACGGACAAAGATGATTATCAACATGGTGAAGTTGTACACTTTACCGCCAATATCACAAAAAAACCTGCCTCGCAACTGGTTCTGAAAGCCGAGTTGGAAGACTCCTATCAGCGCGTCATTGCCGCGACTCAGACACCCGCTAGCAGCGTCAATCAGGGCGAGCTGATAATTAAAAATGCCTTGCCAGCTCGCTTCTATCGGCTCTGGCTTTCACTCTGGCAGGATGATCAAGAAATAGACCGGCTCAGTCAAGAGTTGCAAGTCCGCCCAGACCCAGAAAGCCTGCGCTGGGATGACTATGAGCCCGGCACCTGGATGACCGACGACGGCAGCCGATTCTATCTCTGGAAATATCAGGCAGAAATCCTGCGGAAGTTGAAAATAAAAACTCTAATTGCCAATTGGCGCCCGCTGGACCATGATTTCCCGATTCGCCACAACTTCCATCCCACTATGTTGCATTCCGTTGGGCTAGGACGCTGCTCGGAGCCGTTAGAGTACTCTCAAACCGGCGACAAAATGGTCCTCAAACGCAAGCCGTGCCTGTCTGACCAAGATTTTCAAAACCGGACTATCGCGAACTTCCGTGCGCTTGGTACTGCCCAAAAAAAACACGCGCTGCGTTTTTATTGGCTAGGTGACGAACAATCCATTACCGGCTACGGCGGCACAGCGATCGATTTCTGCTTCGCCAGCGATTGTCTGAAAGAATTCCGCAATTTCCTGCAACAGAAATATCAGGACCTGGAGACTGTTAACCGGGAGTGGGAGTGTCAATTTTCCGCCTGGGATGATGTCTTGCCATTCACGAAAGAAGAAATCTGGGAAAATAACAACAAGCACATAGCTGGATGGGCAGATCATTTGGAGTTTATGGACAGCCGCCTGGAAAATATTGTCCATTTGTGTTCCCAAGCCGCAGGCGAAACTGACCCGGATGCGAAATTTTCAATTTCCGGCACTCAGGCGCCGACTGCCTATGGTGGAATGGACTGGTGGCGACAAATGAAGGTCTTCGATGGCCTGATGAATTATTACGTGGGAGGGCAACACGAACTGCAGCGTTCGTTCCGGCCTAATGCAGCTTATATGCCCTGGAAATTCGGCTATAGTTCACGGGGTGGAATTATGGGATATCAAATCTGGCAGACATTATTCCTCGGCTGCCGAGGAATAATGGGCTTCGCATATCCATCCTTGGTCAACCCAGACTGGAGTTTGCCGAAAGGAATGGCGGACAGTTTGCCGCATTTTGAAATACTAACTGCAGGACTAGGCAAACATTATTTGAATAATCTGCATCCCCGCGCTGATATCGCTATTCTCTATTCACAAGCTTCAATTCGAGCTGCCTTTATTGAAAAACGACGAGACGAACATCGCTTACTACGTGAAAAACTAATACTGCTGTTGCGACACATCGGCGCTAACTTTGATTTCATATCTTATGAACAATTGGCTCAAGGGACCCTAAGTCAAAAATCCTACCAGACGCTGATTCTGCCAGATTCAACAGCGTTGTCAGACGCTGAAATCACTGCAATCAGAAATTTCGCGCAAGATGGTAAAAAAATAATTGCTGTTGGCCGCCCAGGTGTATGGCAGCAAAACTGCCGAAGCCGACAGGAAAATCCTCTGGCTAAGCTTTTGCAATCGGCTCCACATATACTGCTGGAGAGTATTGATCACGGATATATGGACGCACAGGCATACCCAGACGCCCCTACCAACTATGCCCTGATTGCAAAAGAACAGGAAACCTGGCGGCAATATCTCGGCACTGAGCATTTTGCCACATCTATCCAAAATGCTTTTACGGACGGCAAGACCGAGTTGGGAATAGAATATTATACCCGCTTTGACCGTCAGAATAATCCGTATTTCGGTTTGATCACCCAATCTCCCCAGCTAAAGCAACTAACGTTAAAGCTCCCCAAGGCTGGCTTCGTCTATAATCTGGTCAATGGAAAAAACTTAGCTTGGACAGATTCCGTGGAGTTGCCTTTCTGCAATGCGTTACCAGTGTTACTGGCGGTACTGCCTCAAGAACTGACAATCGGCTCGGCAGTTTATCAGAACGACTTACTTGCCGTAACCTTGAATTACAATCTCGATTCGGTTATCAGAATACAAGTTCTCCAACCAGATGGGCAGGAGTTTGCGGCATATAGCCACAATCTGCTTATCAAGGACGGCAGTGCCGCGTGGAGAATACCGTTTGTAGATTCAGACCCACGTGGCGAATGGCAGTTGGTCTTAACGGAAGTCCTGAGCCAGCAACAGCGGACATTAAGCATCAAGAGATAATCAATCGTGGCCGATTTGATCTCAGCCGCAGTAATGTCTTTGATGAATAATCGTTCCGCCCGCAAGGCACATACCGGCCAGTGTAGTATGCCCTGAAAACTACAAGCATTCATATCCATTTTCTTATGGCCGGCAGCAGTATGTGCCAACACCGTGCTGAATGATAGCTTCCACAGAGAGATGTTCTCTTGC
>CAZUCG010000126.1:0-4402 GCA_964619145.1 uncultured Lentisphaeraceae bacterium
GCTGACAATAGTTCCGATGGACATTGTGGACATTGTGGACATTCAACTAACAACTGAGTTTTTTGCGCTTTTAGCGCTTAAAAACAGCACTTGTTTTTTGGCGGGCTCTATTTATTTGAGACTAGGGCGTCTTTAATACTATCAGCCATAAATTGCATTTTTTCCTGGGTCATACCGGGGTAGAGCCCAATCCAGAAAGCGTTTTGCATCAAGGCATCGGTGTTGGGCAGTTCACCGCACTGGCGATAATCACGGCCGGCTTGCAGGCTGCTAAAACACGGATGACGGAGGATATTCCCAGCAAAGAGATTGCGAGTCTGAATTTTTCGTTTTTCCAGCCAGCTGGTCAGCTCGTTGCGGGTAATGCTGGCTTTCGGGCTCAAAGTCATCAGGAAGCCGAACCAAGAGGGGTCGCTGTCTCGATAAGCGCCTTGAAGGCGTAGCCCTGGCAAACCGGCGAGCTGCTGCTGTAGAAATGCGTGATTCGCCCGCCGACGCTGCCCGAAGGCGGGGAGTTTCTGGAGCTGGGCGCAGCCAATAGCGGCCTGTAGGTCGGTGGCCTTTAAGTTATAGCCAAAATGACTGTAGACGTATTTATGGTCGTAGCCAAACGGCAGAGTGCCGTGCTGGCCGCTGAAACGCTGACCACAAGAGTTGTCCACTCCAGAAGCGCACGAGCAATCGCGGCCCCAGTCACGCATCGACAAAGCGATTTTCTGCAGTAGCGGGTTGCTGCCATAGACGGCTCCGCCTTCGCCCATAGTCAGGTGGTGGGGCGGGTAAAAGCTGGACGTGCCGAGGTCGCCCCAAGTGCCGGTGTATTGGCCGGCGTAACGCGAACCCAAGGCGTCACAGTTGTCTTCAATCAGCCAGAGCTGATGCCGGTTACAAAAATCTTTCACCGTGCGCAGGTCGAAAGGGCTGCCCAAAGTATGGGCCAGCATCACTGCCTTGCAGCGTGAGGACCAGGCTTCTTCCAAGCGGCTCGCATCGATATTGGCAGTCTCTGGCTCGACATCAAGGAATACGGGCACGGCACCGTATTGGATGATCGGTGCGATAGTAGTAGGGAAGGCGGCAGCGACGGTAATGACTTCATCGCCGCGTTCAATGCGCCGTTCGCCGAGTAGTGGCGAGGTCAAGGTCATAAAGGCCAAGAGGTTGGCGGAAGAGCCGGAGTTGACCAAGATGGCAAAGGGCAAATTCAGGAAGGCAGCCAGTTGTTGTTCAAATTGGTGGGTATAGCGACCGCTGGTTAGCCAGAATTCCAAGCTAGCGTCAGCCAAATTGCGCATTTCGCTCGCATCGAAGACTCGGCCGGCATAGCTGATAGGGCTTTCGCCAGGCACAAATTCCTGCGCTTCAGCGTAGGCGAGCTGATAATATTTTTCGACTTGCGCCAGGATGATGTCTTTAAGTTCGGCAGCCGTTATGTTGTCCATCTTAAATTACTCCCGCGCGCGTCAGAGCAGTATTGCTCCAAGTCTTGCTGACTGTTGAGCTGCTGCCGAGTGTAAAAATCACGATACCAGGCGGCAGTGCGACTGATGGCTTGGTCGGCCGACCAGACGCCGTGCCAAGGTAGAGTTTCGGCGGCTTTCTGGCAATCGAGACGCAACAGGGAGGCTTCGTGGGGGGCATCAATTTCCGGTTCAGTGCGATAAGCTAGACCAGGCCAGGCGGCAGCGAGCTTGGCGGCGACTTCTGCAACCGTGATGTTGTCTGCTAAAGCAGGACCAAAATTCCAGGCCTGAGCGGCCTGAGGTTGGCCTTGCAGTAACAATTGTCCTAGCAGCAGGTAACCGCTTAAGGGCTCCAGTACGTGTTGCCAGGGGCGTACTGCGGCGGGGTTGCGCAAAGTGGCAGTCTTTCCGTTGGCGGCGCCTTGCAGTAAATCTGGCAGCAGTCGGTCGCTGGCCCAATCGCCGCCGCCGATGACATTGCCCGCCCGGGCACTGGCTAGCAGCGTGGGTTGAGCAGGGGTGAAGAATGAGCGGCGGTAGGAGTTGAGCAACAGTTCCATACATCCCTTAGACGCGCTGTAGGGGTCGTAGCCGCCCAGTGGGTCGGTTTCGCAATAGGCGCGCATCTTCTCCTGGTTCTCATAACACTTGTCAGAGCTGACTGCCACGATAGCCTTCACGGATGGAGTGCGCCGGCAAGCTTCCAAGACTTTAGCAGTGCCGATAACATTGATTTCATAAGTAGCCACTGGGTCGTGGTAAGAGGCGCGGACGAGTGCCTGGGCGGCTAAATGGAATACGGCTTCAGGTTGGAATTCCTGGAAAATACGGGCTAAATCCGTATCGTTGCGGATGTCGCAATATTCTGTCTGGATGGGCAGTTCAAGCAGTTCTAAATGGCTGTATGGTCCTGGCATCGGTAAGGCTACACCACAAATTTCGGCCCCGAGTTGGTGCAGCCAGAGTGCCAACCACGAGCCTTTAAAGCCTGTATGGCCGGTGATGATAATGCGTTTATTGCGATAGATATCGGCAAACATAATTTGCCTTTAGTTAAAGGCTAAGGCTAAGGTGAGAGGGCAGAAAGCAGTAGCAAGACGCCCGGCGGCATTGAGCCGTCGGGCGTCTGCGATCGGGTTATTTGTCGTCAGCTGACTCGACTTTGTCTTCGACTTTGTCTTCGGCTGGCTTGGGTTTGTCCTTCAAGAAGGCAGTGTGGGGCTTGTTGACATTCTCTAGCACCCGTGCCTCGACTAGGTAGACCCAGGGTGAGAGGCGCGCGTTAAGCTCTCTGGCTTTGTCCTGATTTTCCTTGACTTTCCGGGCGAACTCAGCGTCGGCTTTTTCTTTCTCTTCGGGTTTTTCCTCAGCTGCAGGCGTTCGTTCCAATGGCCCCTGCCAGGTTACCGCGACTTTCAGGTGTTGCTTTGCATCGACTGGTTCGGCGATGGTCAAGGTATAGATAAAGTCATCGAAGTCGGTCACTTGCAGAGTCTTGGCTTTGTCCATACCGATGCTTTCCGGCGCAGCGGTTGGATCGACTACATCCTTGTAGCGCACCCAGTTGAAAGCGTTCTTGACCCCGCCGAGTTTGCCACTGTCGACCTCTTTGTCGGCCGGGATGTCGCCCTGTAGGGTCAGATCGGCATTCTTGTCGGTACGGGAGACTTCCCACAGTACAGTCGCATTGTCTTTCAGAATGGCCTGCTTCAGGTCAGCGATCTTGAAGAACTCATCATCCAGCCATTCCACGGCGGAGTCATCGACTCGGCTGAAGGTGTTGGCGGCCAGGATGAACTGCTCGTCGTTGATCTGCAGGAAGCGGCCGATAGGCGTATTGCCACCACCGCCATACGGCGTCGCAGGCATTTCTGATTCGCGCTCGTGTTTTTTGCCGAAGAGCAACTTGAGGAGTTGCTTGCCTTCCTTGTCGAGCATAGTCATAACAGTTGCGCCATCTGCTGGGGTGAGCTGCAATTCGGCCTTCTGGCTGTTGTTTAAGGTCAGCGTCTGAGCGATTCTCGTTTCATAGAGGTCGACAAAGAGAGTTTTCAAGCTGGCGAAGTCGATAGGGTAGCCGAAGCGTTCCTTCAACGTCCAAGTCCGGTCGCCTTTCTCTAGGGTGGCGGTCTGGTCGTCTTTGCTAAACACGACTGTATAGACCTCGTCGCTATCAAAGGTCGCTGGCAGAAGCATACTAGTGTCACTGGCTGATAAATTTCCCTCGGACCAATTCTCCTTGGTTGTGCATTGTTGCCACAGATACAACAACACTAGAGCTATCCCGATCGCCAGCAATATAAATAATTGTTTCCTTTTCATCGACGCACATTCCTCCCGCGTTTAAAGATTGCCATTGCCACGCCACCGATGATTACCAGTAATGGCATCAGGGCGATATTGATTGCCATGACCCGGTTTTCCAGATCATCGATGTCTTGCCGCAATTGTTTTCGCACTGCCTTGAGTTCTTTCTTGGCCTCAGCTTCTTTTTTGCGAAATTGCAGCAGCAACTCGCGTTGTTGCGAGGAGAGGACCTCACGTTCGCCTTTCTGACGCTTGCGCTGCATATCGTTGATGTCCTGCTGGATTTTCACTAGGTCGCCTTCCAGCTTTTCAATTTTGTCTTGGAAGCGTTTTTCGGCCTCGACTTCCATATTGCGGACCCGGGTGAAGGGGCGGCTGGTGGTAGCCCGAGAACGGATGCTGAACAAGGCGCTGTCGCCCAAGATGTTCTCTAGCATATTCAAGGCAAAATTAAGGTTATCATTGATGGGCTGGACGATCTTCTGGCCCAGGAAGTTGCTGGTACTCACGCAGAATGCATCATAGAGCATATCGGCGTCGGCGACCAGTACTACAGCCCCCGGCGCTGTGGAAGAACTGAGGTACTGCGGGCTCGCTGCTTCGCCGTCCTTCGAGTCGGCGTCAGTTTTTTC
>CAZUCG010000126.1:4502-7205 GCA_964619145.1 uncultured Lentisphaeraceae bacterium
ACGGTCGGCAGGACATCGGAGCCCTGACCGGTGCGGATGCGAGTGGCCAGTTTGCGGTCCACCACGACTTTGCCGCTTTCATAACCCACGCCCCAAGCCTTGAGGAGAGGCTCTAGGTTTGAGGGCGTGGGGGGCATATATTGCTGTTGTTGTTGATTTTGCATATCGACCATACAGAGTGGGTCGATAAATGCTAGCATCCGCCCACCGCGTAGGACGAATTGGTCGATGGCGAACAATGCCGCGGGGGAGATTTCCTTGGGGTGGATTAGCAGCAATATATCGACATCGTCGGCGATGCGGTCAGTATCCAGGGGTATTTCCAGCACCTCGAAGGTGCGTTTCAATTCCGTAATGACCGTCCAAGCCGGCTTCATACCGCCTTGGCCCATCATCATCGCCTGTGGGTTATCGATGCCGCCCAGGACCTGCAGGGCACTCATCACTCCCAAGCGGGTTTTTTTGCTGATTTGTACTTCGGCAATGGCTCTGGTCAGTTCGTATTCGAGCAGAGTTTCCTGCTCTGGGCTGAGGAAGGGCAAGGTGGCGGTCTTGCCGGCACAGCTGACGGCGATACCTAGATAGATGCGGTCGCCCATTCCGAGCGAGTCGGTCGATTTACCGGTGATGCCATCCAAATTGGCGGAATCTTCCTCATCGGAGTCAGGCTTCGGGTTCAGTTTTTTGAGATCGAGGTTCTTTCCGCCCAAGCGCTTGTATTCAGCCAGCATATCCTCCACCCGAGTGGCATAGGTTTTTAGAAAAACGGGCATCTCGGCAGCGTCTTTGGAGTAATAAAAACGGATGCTGATATTCTTGTCCAATTTCTTTAAAATCTGTCTGGTGCCTTCTGAGAGGGTGTAGACTTTGCCGTCAGTGCAATCAAGACGAATGTTGACCGGGTTGAAAATGCGGTTAATCATCACTACGATGACTGCGAAGACAATCACCCCGGCCAAGGAGGTCAGCGTCGCAGTAATTTTTTTCTTTTCCATACTCATTGCTATTTATGCTCCCGGTTGGTTATGCGCGTTTGCTTTTCAAGACGACTGCGGTGGTGAAGATGGCGAAGACAATCAG
Organism: uncultured Lentisphaeraceae bacterium; assembly: GCA_964619145.1. Lineage (GTDB taxonomy): Bacteria > Verrucomicrobiota > Lentisphaeria > Oligosphaerales > Oligosphaeraceae > JAAZIZ01. Next base: position 5,583 of record CAZUCG010000126.1, read on the forward strand.
CGAGAGGAAGTAGATGAAGTCCCTGATGTCGAGCACCCCGCGTTGCATACTCTCGAAGTGGAAGACCACGCTGAGGCTGGCAGCGAAATCGACCATCGCATTCGGCGCGCCCCACTTGAGAAGGATATTGGTCACTGGCGGATAGCCAGCTAAGACCAGCAGCAGGCAGATTACTACCGAGGTGATAAAGCTGATGACCTGGTTGCGGGTGCAGGCCGAAGTCAGGCCACTGATGGAGAGGTATGCTCCCGCCATCAGCATACTGCCGATGTAACCGGCTAGGATGGGGCCAGCATCAGGGTCGCCGAGATAATTCACAGTGAAAACCATTGGCAGGGTCAACAAAATCGCTACACCTAGGAACAGCCAGCCGGCGAGGAACTTGCCGACAATGGCTTGCCCCGGTGTGACTGGCATAGTGAAGAGCAACTCAAGCGTCCCCATCCGGTGCTCGTCCGACCAGAGGCGCATCCCGACGGCTGGCACCAAGAGCATATATAGCCACGGGTGCCAGACGAAGAAACTGAGCAAGCTGGCGTCATTACGGGCAAAGAAATTGCCCATCATAAAGGTAAAAAATCCCATCAGGACCAGGAAAATCACAATAAAGACATAAGCCACCGGCGAGACAAAGTAGCCCGCGAGTTCTCTTTTGGCAATGATCCAGGCATTTCTCATTTTTTCACCTCCTGGGCGCTATCAAGACTGGTAATGCGGTAAAAAACCTCGTCGAGACGGCCTTTCTCAGTATATAACTCACTGAAATTCCATTTTTGTTTATCCAGGCAGAGCTTGATGGCTGTCGCCAGTCCCTCTTTCTTCTTGCCGGTTATTTGCGCACTGGTCGTGCCGGCAGTCTCGGTACAGATCTGCACTGCACTGACCTCTGGGAGCTGTTGCAAGGTTTCGCGTATGGCGTTGGCTTTTTGTTGCAGGATGGTTACAGACACCTTGCCGGCCTGGGGAGATTGGGATAGCATTTCTTCGGGAGTGCCATTGAAGACTAGCTTGCCCTGGTCAATAATAATCACCCGGGTGCAGATGGCTTCAACTTCTTCCAGAATATGAGTGGAAACGATGATGGCCTTGCTTTTGCCCATCTCTTTAATCAGCTGGCGCATTTCATATTTTTGGTTCGGGTCAAGCCCATCGGTGGGTTCGTCAAGAATAAGTATGGGCGGGTCGTGCAGTATCGCCTGGGCAAAACAGACTCGGTGACGATAGCCTTTAGACAGAGTGTCAATGATTTGCCGGCGGACGTTGTCCAAGTGACAAGTCTGAATGGCCTTGTCAACGGCCTGTTGCTTGTCTGGGCCCTTAAAACCGCGGATAGCGGCCGTGAAATGGAGAAATCCCTCGACTGACATATCTGGGTAGGAGGGCGCGTTTTCCGGCAGATATCCCATCAGGCGCTTCGCGGCGATGGGGTCCTCTTCGATGTCGTAATCACCGACTAGGATTTTGCCCTCTGAGAGCGGCAAAAATCCAGTGATCATTCGCATAGTTGTGGACTTGCCAGCTCCATTGGGTCCCAAAAACCCCAGTACTTCCCCTGGTGTGACCTCAAAGGAGACTGTGTCGACCGCGATTGCCGCGCCGAACGATTTAGTCACCTCAATTGTT
>CAZUCG010000127.1:0-7133 GCA_964619145.1 uncultured Lentisphaeraceae bacterium
TAGAACGCGCCAGGCCAGCGGATTGTCAACTCGGAGTCATCAGCTTTGCCGGTGGCCACAGCTGGGAAAAACTCCCAGGCACGCCCGCTTTCGATGGACTGAATGCCATCTTGCCTGACCATGACAACAGTAACCTCGCCGATGCGTTGGACGCCGCCTTACGGAGCCTCCCAGCCAACCGTTCCGGCCGAATATTGCTGCTCTCAGACGGCCAATTCAGCGGTCCCTCGCCCAGCCGCAGTTTTGCCGAGGCCACCGCCCGGCAGTTAGCAGTGGACTGGCGCCTTCTGCGCCGACAGACGGCTAATGACCTGGCCATCTTGAAATTCAGCGCGCCTTGGCAGGCTGCGCCTCAGGAATTCTACACTTTGACTTGTCAAATCTGGTCTCCGGAAGACCAGGAGGCGCTTTGCCGCTTGCGCTGCAACGGCGGCCCTGAACAGTCTTACCGCCTCACTCTGCGAACCGGCAGTAACCATTTTTCCTGGCGGGACAGCCATCCCGCACCGGCAGTGCTTGATTATGAGCTGAGCATTACTGGCACAGCTGAATTGCCTGATGAATTGCCGGAGAACAATCGCGCCCGCCGCATAGTCAGCATCCGCGGTCGCAAAGCGCTGTTGCTACTCACTGAAGCACCGAGCGGCAATCTCGCTAGGCTGCTGCAAAATGCCGGTTTATCAGTGCTCAGCCGCCCGCCCGCACCAGCTGAGCTACTGCCAGAAAAACTTTCCGGCTATGCCGGGGTGATCTTGGAGAATGTGCCGGCTGGCCGGCTTAGTCTGAGCGGTATGGAGACGCTGGCGGCACTGGTCAAGGCTGGCCATTTGGGATTGCTGATGACTGGCGGACGAAGTTCCTTTGCGGTCGGCGGCTATTACCGTTCGCCGATTGAGGAAATTCTGCCGGTCGCCCTGGAACAACGGCAGGACATCCGCAAGAACAGCTTGGCGATGGTTGTGGCTCTCGACCGCTCCGGCAGTATGGCTATGTCCTGCGGCCAGGTCAGTAAGATGGACCTGGCCAATCGCGCCACTCTGGAAGTCTTCCACCTCTTGCAGAGCAATGACGAATTTAGTGTCATCGCGGTCGATAGTCAGGCGCATACCGTCTTTCCCCTGACACCAGTACATAAACTCGCGCAAGCACCGCAAAAAATCCTCTCCATTGAATCGATGGGCGGTGGCATTTACACTTATACTGCACTGCACCAGGCCACCAACGCACTGTTGGCTTCCTCGGCCGTGACCAGGCATTTGTTGTTGTTCGCCGATGCCAATGACGCCGAAGAGCCAGGCGAATACCGGCAGTTGCTGCGCCGGACTGCGGCCGCCGGCATCACCGTCAGCGTCGTCGGACTGGGTAGCGAGAAAGATATCTATGCTGATTTCTTGCAGGAGGTCGCCAAACTTGGCAATGGGCAGTGTTATTTTACCGAACACCCCGATGAATTGCCCCGCATTTTTGCCGAAGATACCTTTCTGATGGCTTATAATACTTTTATCGACTCGCCAGTGCGAGGCGACTTCACCAATGCGTTACGCACCATCTCTAGCTCAGAAAACTTCCCCCTTAGCCTGGAATTTGGCGGCTACAATCTGTGTTGCGCAAAACCTTCCAGTGAGAATATCCTGCTTACGGCTGATGCGCAGAATGCCCCTCTGGCGGCTGTAGACTATGCTGGCCTGGGCAGAGTCGCAGCTCTGGCAGTAGAAGCTGATGGCAAGTACAGCGGAGCATTTGCCAACCATCCTGCCGCCGGGACATTGCTGGCTGCACTTACCAATTGGATGCTCACTCCAGAAGAATCACCGACTGAAGAATTCTGCCTCAACCAGGAAATCATCGACGGCAATCTGCGCCTCGAACTGCTCCTGGCGCCCGACCGCCAACAAGACCCATTTCCCCATCCGCCTAGCGTTAGCGTGTTGGCTTTTAACCACAAACAGCAACACGAGCCGCGAAATTACCGTCTAGAATGGGAGACGCCGCATCGTTTGAGTTGCTTTATCCCATTATCGGGCGAAGACATCTATTTAGGCAGCATCTCCTGGCCTGGCCAGCGGCCATTGACCCTGGCACCCGTGACCCTGCCATACTCTCCAGAATATTTACCCGCGAGCAGCCAAGATGGCCAAAACAAACTGGCCCAAACCACGACCTGGGCGGCCGCTACTGGCGGCCAGCTGCGCCTACAGGCAGCAGATATCTGGAAAGACTTACCAGCCCAGCACCGACGCCTCAGCCTGACGCCTTGGTTGGCCCTGTTGGCCATACTGCTGCTGCTGCTCGAAGTCGCGGAACGCCACCTGGAGTTGAGCCGACATCTGCATCGGCCGGCCGTGAAGCCTGCCTCTGAGCCAGTTGTGGCAGCAGACAAGTCGTCAACAGGACCAGCACCGCAGCCAACCAAGCCCATTACGCCAACTGCTCCGGAGAAAAACACGCCTGGGCCGGTTCTTGAGCATAGCAACGATTCCTTGGGCGAGGCGTTGCGCCGCGCGCGTCGCAAATAACCCCGTCTCACATAACTATTTTTGCGTCTTGGCGTGACTTTTTTGAATTTTCATTCATATTAAGTAATTTACCCTAACAAAGGAAACAGCCAGCTATGCGGCAAAGCGGATATTCCAGCAAAATTTCGCTGCTCCGGGAAGGTTTTTTAGCCAATTACGGTTTTGAGCCGGTTTATATCACCCGGGCGCCAGGGCGATTGGAAATCCTTGGCAATCATACTGACTACAATGCCGGTACGGTCTTAAGTGTGGCTGTTGACCGCGCGATGTTCGTCGCCATTGCTCCGACGCCTGCTGCCGATGACCTCTGTCAGGTCGTGGACTTACGCAATAAGAGCCGACGGCAATTTTCTCTTACCGACTTGGGCCAGCCTCGCAAAGGCGATTGGGCTAATTACATCAAAGGGCTGATTGTTGAATTGCAAAAACGCGGCCTGTCGGTGCCGTCTTTCGTAGCTGTTTTGCTGGGCGAGGTACCACTCTCGGCCGGAATGAGCAGCTCTGCCGCGTTAGAGATGGCAATGCTATTGGCGTTGAGCAAGATCTGCGGAGTCGAGCTGCCGTGGCTGGAATACGCTAAAATCGGCCAGGCTTGTGAAAATAATTATGTCGGCGCCCAAACCGGCCTGCTGGATCAGTTCAGCTCATTGCGGGGCAAGGAGGGCTATCTGATATATTCTGATTTTCGCAGTTATGAAGTCAGCAATGTGCCCATCCCCGCGGGAACAGCTTTCGTAGTAGCCAATTCTATGGTCAAGCATAATTTGAGCAACGAATACAATGAACGACGGCAAGCTTGCGAAGAAGCAGTTGCGGCCTTGGCAAAAATATATCCCGGTGTGTCCGCCCTGCGCGATGTGTCCTGGGAACAACTGCTGGCCGCCAAAAATCAGCTGCCGGCACTGCCCTACCGGCGCGCGTTGCACGTGGTCGGCGAAATCACCCGAGTGGAAAAAGGCCGAGCGGCATTGCAGAACGGCGAAATCGAGAAATTCGGCCAGCTGATGCTCGAATCACAGCAGAGCTCAGAAGAGAATTTTGAGAACAGCTGCCCGGAAATCGACACCTTGGTAGCCATTGGCCAGACTCTGCCCGGCTTCCTGGGAGCGCGGATTAGCGGCGGCGGTTTTGGCGGCATCTCGGTGCACTTAGTCCGCTCTGAGCAAGCCCAGGAATATCTGACTGGGTTACAAAAAGTCTACCAGGAACGCAGCGGCGTCAAGATTTCCGCTATGATTTGTCAGGCCAGTGATGGCGCTAGTTGCCTGTCCTAAAGCCAATCGTTGGAGCTAGGGCAAGGGCGAAAATGCCGTTCTTGCCCAGGGATCTGAATAATTCTCCTCGGCTTCTGCCCGCGGCTGTCCACAAGCAAGTTGCTGTTATTGGTAAAACATTCTTTCTTCTATACACCCATAAATAGACCCCAACGCTATGTTCGAAAATCTCTCCCTAAAATTTCAAGACGCGTTTCGCAAGTTGTCTGGCAAGAAGAATTTATCCGACAACAATATGAGCGAAGCCTTGACCGATATCCGCACTGCCCTGCTGGATGCCGATGTCAATTATCAGATCGCCAACAAATTTATCTCTGAAGTCAAAGATGCCTGCGTAGGGCAGGAAGTCCTGCGCAGTGTCACTCCGGGGGAACAGACCATCAAGATCGTCAACGACAAATTGATTGAATTGATGGGCAGTGAGACTGCGCAGCTGAACTTATCCACCTCCCCGACCGTCATTATGCTCTGCGGCCTGCACGGCAGCGGCAAGACTACGACTTGCGCCAAACTCGCGCTGTTTTTGCAAAAGAAACACAAAAAACGAGTGATGCTGGCTGCTTGCGACTTATACCGCCCGGCTGCCATCGAACAATTGGAGATATTGGGCCGCGAATTGAGCTTGCCGGTTTTTTCCGACCATAACAGCAAAGATGTCGTGGCAGTCGCTACTATGGCCCTGGCAGAAGCAAAACGCCTCAATCGCGATGTGCTGATCGTCGATACTGCCGGACGACTGCAAATCGATCAGCCGCTGGTGAAAGAGCTGGTCCAGGTCAAAACAAATATCAAGCCACAGGAAATTCTCCTGGTCGCGGATTCCGCGCTGGGACAAGAAGCCGTCTCGGTCGCTATGCATTTTGATCAGGCGCTGACAATTACCGGCATTATCCTGACCAAGCTCGATGGCGATGCCCGCGGCGGCGCCGCGCTCTCAATGCGCCAGGCCACCGGCAAGCCGATCAAATTCATCACCGTGGGTGAACGGCCCAACGACTTGGAGACCTTCCATCCCGACCGGATGGCATCGCGAATTTTAGGTATGGGCGATATCGTCAGTCTGGTCGAACGAGCAGCCGATGCCTACAAGGAAGAAGAAGCCGCTGCCTTGGAAGAGAAAATCCGCAAAAGCACATTCGGCTTTGATGATTTTCTGAACCAAATGAACACTATGCGCAAAATGGGCGGTTTGGCCTCGTTGATGAAATTCCTGCCGGGGATGGGTAACATCCCCAGCGAAATGCTAGACGATTCACAGTTCAAGCGCTTTGAAGGCATTATCCATAGTATGACCCACGCCGAACGAAGAGTGCCGGAAATCATCAGCACACCGCGGCGGACGCGTATTGCCAAAGGCAGTGGCAGCGAGTTGAAAGAAGTCAACGAGGCCATTAAACGTTTTCTGGAAGCTAGAAAAATGATGGCCCAAATCGCTAATGACAAAAATGGCGGGATGCTTGGGAAGCTCTTTGGTGGTGGGATGCCAGACCTGAGCGGCGGGATGCCACAATTGGGCGCTGGCGGAATGCCGAATATCGGTATGGGCTTGCCAGGAACTGGCCACAGTAATCTTGATAATCGCCCTTCGGCGCAGTCGTCAGCAGCAGAGAAAGCCCGCAAGGATGCTCGCCGCAAAATGGCGAAGGCAACGAAAAAGAAGAACCACAAAAAGAAGTGAACTAGACGGCAAAAAAGAATTTTTATTGCGTTGTTGTGTCATAACTTGAAAAATATCAGGAATTCGAGTCAAAGTCAAAGAGGAGTAATAAGATGCCGAGTATCCCCATCGCTTTGGAAATGTATTCTGTACGCAAAGAGTTCACCGCCGCCCCATTGGCAACGCTGCGAGCCGTCAAAGAGATGGGCTATGCCGGCGTGGAGTTTGCCGGTGACCCGCAGTACTGCCCTGAATTCTATGCCGCACTGCTGAAAGAGACCGCGCTGGTCTGCTGTGGCTGGCACACCAGCTGGGCACGGGTACAACCCGATACCTTAGCTGAGACCATCCGGCTGAACCAGGCCGTCGGCAATAAATACATCATTATCCCCTGGTTGGATGGTAAGACCCACGCTGACTGGCTCGTCCTAGCCACCCAGATGAATGCCTTGGCCGACCAGCTGGCGGCCTACGGGATGCGTTGCGGTTACCATAACCACGCGGGTGATTTCAAACCAGTGGACGGTAAGCGCACTTGGGATACTTTCATCGATAACACTTACAAGAAAGTAGTTATGCAGCTCGACCTCGGCAATGCTATGGCCAGCGGAGAAGAAGTTATGCCCATCCTGGAGGCTCATCCTGGTCGTTGCCAGACTATCCATTTGAAGCCCTACAGCCGCGATCCCGAAAAAGGCTTCCGGCCAGTGATTGGCGAGGATGATATCGATTGGCAAGCCGTTTACAAATTCTGTCAAAGCAAAGGTGACACCGAATGGGCAATTGTCGAATATGAATGCCCGGAATTGCCTGCCCTGGAAGCTGTCGCCAAATGCCGCCAGGCGTTGGAAAAGCTAAACTGGCATTAACTGGGCAACTAAAAACCGCCCTTGGAACGGCGGAGATTCTGTCCTAAGAACGCGACATAGTTCTCGCCCAGGCCAAGCGCATAAGGTGCAGATCTGGAACTCTGCAATTTCCGGATTGAGAGATAGTTCTCGCCCATACCAGGCCCACAAGACAACCCCTTGCGGGGGTGTTTGTGGGTCAATACTGGTCAGCTTCTTCAAGCAAAAACTAGTTCCTCTTGACAAGCCACGCACGATAAAGCGTCAGCCTAAATTGAAGAATGCAAAAGAGCCGTTATTTTGACTTGAAAAAAGAAAAAGCATCTACGAGCTTCGATCACTGAGGGGGGAAGGAATATCCTGCCTTTTGGCCCGCTTAAACATCGGAACTACATCCCGCAATATACTTTGCCTGAATTAGTTACGGCACCGTCGGACAAACCGGAATTCAGCTTTCGTTTTTGGCTGGACTCAGCGGAGAATCGCATCTGCGGAAACACCAGTCATAACATCGGTTGCGGAGATTTTCCAGCTTTTTGCTTCCTGATTCAAAGGCAGGGAAATCTTCAGAGTTCCGGTTCCAGCTGAAGTAAAAAGCAACTGCGTGTAAGATGGATTTACTGTCCCATCCGGGTTATATAGCGTAATCCGGAGAAGGTGATTTGCAAACACCTTTGTCTCAGCTTTGATGCTAAAATCAACCACCCACCGGCGGTCCTTACCGGAAACAGTTGTTGCCAATTTCTGTGGTTTATAGGGCAGCAGAGCAAAGAGACTCTGAGAGGCGGGGCCGAAATCATAGTCAAAAGACTTACCGGCGCCGAGATATTTTTCCTCG
>CAZUCG010000128.1:0-7130 GCA_964619145.1 uncultured Lentisphaeraceae bacterium
TCCGGAGTTGTTCGCGTGGCGATGTTTTTTGTTCCGCAGAAATTATGTTCGGTGCCGGGATTATAAGCCGCTCTATTTCGTCGCACCGCGAAATCATTGTTTTAGGTTATTCCCCCGCAGTTGATTGGGTGTCAATGCTCGTTGGGGAGACTGGTCTGGTTGTTCGCGTGGCAATGACTAGCATTGACCTGTGAACAACAATGTTATGTTGTTCGCCCTGATCAATATAGAGCGGCCAACAACCTCTGGTAACCGTTCATCGGGTTGTTTCTTGCACACTGATGCGCGGGCCAGAATTACAGTCTTACGCGGGCAGTAGCGCTTTCATTCCAGATATACTTGCCGGCAAAATTGGAGAGCTTCCCGCGCAGGTCACCGGCGCTATTGGCGTCGGCGTGTCCATCTGCCCAGAGGATATTCGCCTTACCGCCGTGTCGGGGATGGATGGTGTACTCTGTCGTGGCGGAGTTGAAATTCAGGGCGTAGTTTTGCTTGTTACGGTTTGAATACACGGTGTAGCTATCGGCCACGACCAAGAACAGCGAGGGCATATACAGCTTTTCAGAGTAATAGATCATCCCGCCCGAGGAGGAGTATTCCAGTGGGTAATAGTTTTGCTGGGTGGTGGCGTCTATCACATCTCGTGGTGTACCGGGATGCTGGTACCAGCCCCACATCGAGCCATAGCAGTGGGTATTGAAGATGCTTTTGCTGGCCGTCTCCCAGTTATAGGGGTCGGTAATCGGACACATCAGCATATTCGGGTCGCCGAGATAATCGCCGCCGCGCTTGCCGACCATACCGGAATTCCAGCGCTGCATAGATTTTTGACAGATCATCATCGACCAATTCATCATCGAGCTGCCGCCGTACATAATTACCGCGCAGCCATTGCAGTCATCGGCGTACATCGCCATCGCTAATCCAATTTGTTTCTGACGGTTGGTGCAAGTGATGGCCTGGGCCTTGGCTCGGGCTTTACCCAACGCCGGCAGCAGCATCGAGGCGAGCACCGCGATAATAGCAATCACGACCAGTAATTCAATTAAGGTGAATTTTCTGTTCTGCATTTTTCCCCCGCGGGTGTTTTGCTGGTTAAAAAACGACTTGTTTAGTATTGATGAAGTTTAAGTATCTGGCACCTATGAAGTTGTCTGTCTGCAATCACAGCATCCTCAAGCCGGTAGCGCTCTCATTCCAGATATATTTGCCGGCCCAGTTCGGGAGTTTCCCGCGCAGGTCACCGGCGTTATTAGCGTCGGCGTGTCCATCTGCCCAGAGGATATTCGCCTTACCGCCGTGGCGGGGGTGGATGGCATAAGTCGTTGTAGAAGAGTGGCCGATGGCATAATTCTGTTTATTGCGGTTCGAATATACGGTATAGGTATCGGCCAAGACCATAAACAGCGAGGGCATATTCAGTTTTTCCGCATAATAGACAATCCCGCCGCCGGAACTAGGGGAGTAATCTAGGGGTTGGAAATTATGCGGGGCGTCGCTGATAACATCGCGGGGTGTGCCAGGATGCCCGCCAACTCCCCAGAATGAGCCATAGCAATGGGTATTGAAAATACCAGCGCTGGCCGTCTCCCAGTTATAGGGGTCGGTAATCGGACACATCAGCATATTCGGGTCGCTCAAATAATCGCCGCCGCGTTTGTCGAGCATTGCGGGATACCATCTTTCCATCGATTTGCGGTTAATCATCATCGACCAGTTAGTCATCCTGTCACCGCCGTACATCAGCACCGAGCAGCCGTTGCTGTCATCGGCATACATCGCCATCGCGATGCCAATCTGCTTCTGACGGTTAGTGCAAGTGATGGCCTGGGCCTTGGCCCGGGCTTTGCCCAACGCCGGCAGCAGCATCGAGGCGAGCACCGCGATAATAGCAATCACGACCAGTAATTCAATTAAGGTAAATTTTCTGTTGCGCATTTTTTCCCCAGGGGTGGTTTGCTGGTAATAATAACAGGAGATACATCTTACGGCATTTTTTGCCAAAATAGTAAAGCTTAATATAACTGCTCGCAGGCTCGCTTTCAAATCGTAGAAGATAATTCACCGAATTTTACCCACTCGCGGCCGTTGTTTGGCATTGCATTTGTGGCAACAGACAGTATATTATTTGCTTCACCAACCACAGGTTTTAACTATGTTCAATACGATAGAAGAATTAACCACGGCTTTAGCTGCCGGCGAGATGATAGTGCTGACCGATGACGAGCGTCGGGAGAATGAGGGCGACTTGATAATGTCGGCGGAGTTAGTCACCCCGGCGGCAGTCAATTTTATGGTCAGCGAGGGTCGCGGGCTAGTCTGTGTGCCAATTATGGCTGAGCGGGCGCGCGAATTAGGTCTGCACGAGATGACCAATAACCGCGATCCACTGGGGACCTGTTTCACCATCAGCGTCGATGTCAGTGCCGAGACCACCACCGGCATTTCTGCTTTTGACCGTGCCAAGACCATCCGTGCGCTGGCTAACCCGACCTGCCTGGCTAGCGATTTTCATTCGCCGGGGCACATCTTCCCCTTAATTGCCCGCAATGGCGGGGTACTGGTGCGGGCCGGTCATACCGAGGGCTCGATCGATTTGATGCGCCTGGCGGGGCTGTCGCCGCAGGCGGTGATCTGTGAGATACTGAATCCCGACGGCACAATGGCCAGAGTCCCGCAACTGCAGGAATTCGTGCGCCGGCATAACTTGAAATTCGGCTGCATCGCCGATTTGATTAAATTTCGTCGCCTCACCGAGAGCTTGGTCGAGCGCGTCACCAGCGTCAAGCTGCCTACCGACTTCGGCATCTTCGATTTACATTGTTTTGTCGCCAAGCACGACAATAGCGAGCACTTGGCGCTAGTCTATGGCGAGGTATCCGGCAAAGAAGATGTCCTGACCAGGGTCCACAGCGAGTGCCTGACCGGTGATGTCTTCCATTCCCAGCGTTGTGATTGCGGCCGCCAACTAGCAGTTGCGATGCAGCGCATTGTCGAAAATGGCAGTGGCGTGGTAGTCTATATGCGGCAAGAGGGCCGTGGCATTGGCCTAGCCAATAAAATGCACGCGTACCATCTGCAGGACCGCGGCCTTGACACGGTCGATGCCAATGTCCGGCTAGGCTTCCCGCCAGACTTGCGCGAGTACGGCATCGGCGCCCAGATTCTCGCCAATCTCAGCATCCACAGCATCCGCCTGTTGACCAACAACCCCAAGAAGTTGGTCGGCCTGGAGGGCTACGGCTTGAGCATCAGTGGCCGGGAGCCATTGATTGTGCCCGAGACCGAATACGACCATAAGTATATGCAGACCAAAAAAGACCGGATGGAGCACTTGTTGTGAGTCGCCAGCCGCTGCCGGCGCAATGATTTAGGAGAACACGAAATGACTGGAAAAATCAAGAATTACGAAGGCAAAATGGCTGCCGCCGGATTGCGTTTCGCCATAGTCTGCGCCCGCTTCAACGATATCTTCGTGTCGCAGCTCCTCGGCGGCGCGCTTGATTGTCTGTTACGGCACGGCGCGACCGAAAACGACATCGCTACCGCTTGGGTACCGGGCTCTTATGAGATCCCGCTGCTTGCCCAGCGCCTAGCTGACAGCGGCAAATTTGACGCCATCATCTGCCTAGGCGTAGTCATCCAGGGTTCGACGGCGCACGCCTCATATATCAACGCCGAGGTCTCGAAAGGCCTAGCTCAGATTTCTCTGAGCCGCAACCTCCCGGTCATCTACGGCGTCGTGACCACCGAGAATATCGAGCAGGCCATTGAGCGCTCGGGCAGCAAGGCCGGCAATCGCGGCGCCACGGCCGCCGCCAGCGCCATCGAGATGGTCAATTTGCTCAAGCAGCTTTGAGTTCCCAGCAGTAACATCCGGAATAAGAGCAGATATGACTTCAGTTCCCGACCAAGCCAGTGACGACAGGGCAGGGCAGTTCAAGCAACAGCGCTCCTACGCGCGTTCCTGCGCAATGCAGTACCTCTACCAGACGGACACCCAGAATTCCTGGGATTGCAGCGACGAAGCCCTGGAGTTGTTTTTCAGTCAGTTGCGCGATACCTTCTCGGAGACACCGCAGCCGTCCCTGAAACAAGCCTGGAAATACTCTTGTCAGTTGATTAAAGGCATTGGCGAGAAGCATAACGAGCTCGATGAGCTGATTTGCAAAGCCGCGCAAAATTGGTCCCTGCAGCGAATGAGCATAGTGGACCGCAATATCCTGCGTCTGGCGACCTACGAAATCGTCTATGTGCCCCAGGTCTCGGCCGTCACGGCCATCGATGAAGCGATTGAGTTGGCCAAAAAATTCGGCCAGGCCGATTCGCCGCGGTTCATCAACGGCGTCCTCGACAAAATCCGCAAAGAGTCCGTCGAGGAAGCTAACTAACCATCTAACCTAATAATGGACATCAGCCCCAGGCGACGTTACACACCACCGAACTCGCCACAATCATTGTACCGGCTGAAATCCAGCCCCGTTAGGGGCGGCCTCATCTTAGCCCCGGGCGCAGCCCGGGGTCCGGGCGCAGCCCGGGGTTAGCGAACACCGAACAATCCGATGCCCTGCAAGGGCATTTCAACCACCTAGGCTCTCGCGCGTTTTTTTCTTACCGTCTCCAAACCAGCCTTATCTTCACTTAAGGAAGTGCATTTTGTCAATTTTGTCTATCTTCAAGAGTGGCTTACAGAAAACCAAGACCGCCCTTGTCCGCGGCCTGCAAGGCATCTTCAGCGATATCAGCAAATGGGACGAAGAGAGCTACGCCAAGCTTGAGGCGGCCTTAATCGCCACCGACTTAGGCGTCAACATCAGCGCCAAGATAGTCAAAGATGTCCGTGACCGCTATGAACGCGGGCTGATTGCCACTGACGAAGACATCATCGCGGTAACTCGAGCGACCATCAAAGAGCTATTACTCAAGGGTGGCCTGCCGGTCATCAACGAAAATCCCTCTGGTCCGACCGTCATCCTATTTGTCGGCGTCAACGGCAGCGGCAAAACCACCAGCGCGGCCAAGCTAGCGCATTTTTTTCAGCAGCAGGGCAAGACGGTCTTGCTTGGTGCTGCCGACACCTTCCGGGCGGCTGGTGTGACCCAGCTGCAGCTATGGGCTGAGCGCCTGAACTGCCCGGTCGTCGGCGGCAAGCAAGGCGGCGATTCGGCCGCGGTGGCCTTCGATGCGATCAAGGCCGGCATCCAGCGCAGTATCGACTATGTCATAATCGACACTGCTGGCCGGCAGCACACCCGCCGGGACCTGATGGCTGAGCTCAGCAAAGTCAAGCGCATAGTCGAGAAAGCGCTGCCGGGTGCTCCGCAGGAGACTTGGCTGACCGTCGATGCCTCCATTGGCGGCAACGCCCTGGTACAGGCGCGCGAATTCGGTAAGATTTTTCCCATCAGCGGCTTAGTCTTGACCAAGTTAGACGGCACTGGCCGTGGTGGCGTGGTCGTGGCCATCAAGGATGAGCTCGGCCACCCGGTCCAATTTGTCGGTTTAGGCGAGCAAGTCGGGGACCTACAGGTCTTCGATCCAGAGATGTATGTGCAGGCCCTGTTCGATTAAATCCTCCGGCGCTGCCTTGGTGGCGGCGCTCGCGGTAGTAATTGCTCTGAGAAAGGAAAAAAACAGATGGCACGTTTTAAAATTGGGGTAATGGTAGATTCGTTCCGCCTGCCCATTGCTGAAGGCGTCCGCAAGGCCCGTGAAATCGGCGCTGACGGGATGCAAGTCTATGTCGTCGATGGCGAAATGGCGGCCGAGAAGCTCAGCGCCAGCCAGCGCCAGGACTTCAAACGCCTGGTCGCCGATTGTGGCCTCGAGATCTCCGCCCTCTGTGGCGATTTAGGCGGCCACGGCTTCCAGTTACCAGAAGAAAATGAGTTAAAAATCCGCCGTTCTCAGGCGATTGTTGACCTCGCGGTCGATTTGCAGTCGCCGGTAGTGACCACCCATATCGGGGTAATACCGGCTGATCACGACTCGCCGGTATTCCAGAACCAGCTCGCTGTCTGCCGGATACTAGGCAAATACGCCCAGCAACGCGGCGTGGCCTTCGCTATCGAGACAGGACCGGAGCCCGCCAGCGTACTCTGTCAGCTGTTGGATGAGGTCGCTTGCCCTGGTATGGGCGTGAACCTCGACCCCGCCAACCTGGTGATGGTACTCAATGACGACCCAGTCCAGGCGGTCTATATCCTGCGTGAGCATATCAAGCATACCCACGCCAAAGATGGTGTACAACTAAAACCGTGCGACCCTGTGCAAGTCTATGCTGCCTTCGCCGAAGGCGGTATCGAGGGGTTGAATATTGGCGAATTGTTCAATGAACTGCCGTTAGGCGAAGGAAAAGTGGATTGGGACCGGTACTTAGCCGCCCTCTCCGAAATAGGTTATTGTGGCTACCTGACTATCGAACGCGAGGTCGGTGCCAATCCTGAAGCTGATATTACTGCCGCGGTCAAATTCCTGCAAGCGCGGATTTGAGCGCTGGCCGCTACCACCCCCCGGCGGCGGCGGCCACAGCGAAAAGTTTTTCAAGGACAAACACCGGCTTTGCGCGCCACAGCGCAAAGTCAGTGCTTGTCCTTTTTGTTTCAGACTACCCCA
Organism: uncultured Lentisphaeraceae bacterium; assembly: GCA_964619145.1. Lineage (GTDB taxonomy): Bacteria > Verrucomicrobiota > Lentisphaeria > Oligosphaerales > Oligosphaeraceae > JAAZIZ01. The sequence continues at coordinate 6,616 of CAZUCG010000128.1, forward strand.
ATCCCGACAACGTTCCACCTTACCGCACTCGCCACAATCATTGCATCGGCTCCAACCCAGCCCCGTTAGGGGCGGCTTCATCGTAGCCCCGGGCGCAGCCCGGGGTTACGATCACCGAACAATCCGATGCCCTGAAAGGGCATTTCTGAAGTGCCCTTACAGGGCACGATTTCAAATTTGCATCCTTCCCCCGGGCGTTGCCCGGGGCTAAGTTGACACCGCCCCTCCGGGGCTCACAATCTGCATTACCGCACTCGCCACAATCATTGCACCGGCTCCAACCCAGCCCCGACAACCTTCCACATTACTGCGTTCGCCACAATCATTGCACCGGCTATAAACCAGCCCCGACAACGTTCCACATTACTGCACTCGCCACAATCATTGCACCGGCTCCAAACCAACCCCGACAACGTTCCACATTACTGCACTCGCCACAATCATTATACCGGCTATAAATCAGCCCCGTTAGGGGCGGCTTCATCGTAGCCCCGGGCGCAGCCCGGGGTTACGAT
>CAZUCG010000129.1:0-7126 GCA_964619145.1 uncultured Lentisphaeraceae bacterium
TACTTGAGATAAAATTACGCTATCGGCTTACCCAGCTTCACTGACGCATTACATACTTCGCAAGAATGGATTCCCTGTTGTGGGAAATACCCGGAAAAAATTTTTAAGTCACCTTTATTTTCAGAAGCCGATAATCAGCTGTTTATTGCTATAACTGCTGATACTTCTGCCGGGGGAATAGAACAGCGGCTCAGAAGTCGTAGCGCTGTAGTAGCCAACTGGCAGATAAGAAGTTAAAGTCTGAAGATCGCCAAGGCTGATTTTTTTTCGCAAAATTTGTTCGCATAAGGAAGATATCTCTTGAGGAGAGGAAGATTTTTGCTTTAGAGTGTTGTTTAATGCTGTTGTGAGGATGACTTTTGCCCCGGGATCAATCGGGCTTAGATTCTTATAGATAGTGTTTTCAGACCAACGCACTACTAGATGCTCCAATCGGCCGCCTAGGCCATTGCTGACCTCCAGACCTTCAGGTACTGCTTTAAAACGCAATTTTTCCTGCCTATTCTCCGTACGATTGACAGTATAATATACCGGTATGCGTGAGCGCACAAAGGATGAAGAGAAGACTTGTCCGGGCTCATCTAAAAGGTGGTATTTTTCAATATTATTAAAAACCAGGCAGTCTTGGTCAGTAAAGCGGAATGGCTGGCGCAAAATTATTGACGAATAAATACCGCAGACTGCCTTAGTGTTGGCCAGGTTGTTGTTTTGGTCCAGGAGAGTTATAGCGACGTATTGTCCAGTTGCAGACCATCCTTCGCTGAAGGTGATAAATAAGATGATAATCAGGCAAAATACAGCCGATAGTATTGGTGTGCTCAGCAACAACCAGAGCTTCTTTTTTTTGCGCTGGAAGATGTAGTAATTGACTGGCCCGATTACGATGATAAATACCAGCATAATGAAAAAAAGGCTGGCGGTCTTTACTTCTGGTACTGGCAAAGACAGGTACTGATTGGCGTTGCTGAGCAAAGCCTTGGCCGAAAAAGGTTGCCTATGCGAGTAAAGCAAGACCTTCTGGTTGAGAGTTTGCCAAACAGAAGAGATCTCTGGGATCGGAATTTTCTTAATCCCTATCGACGGTGAAGGTTTGTTTTTTCGATATTCAGCAATTTTATTCTGCTGTTCTCGGGTAAATGGCTGGCAGAATATTTCTGTCCCCCAGCCGTAGTTACTGATCTCTACACCGTCAGGTAGATGCGAGTAATTTTCTGCCCAAGATTGTTCAGGGGGCAGGCAAGTAATCAGCGTCCCGCCAGCAAAGACCCATTCCCGTAGTAACTGCCGGACAGCTGGCGGAAAATTATCCTCACTGCTACAAATAATGACTCGTTTACCAGAGTAAAATTGCGGGTTGTCCGGCCAATGCTGGATTGACTCGGGAAAGTTCACCATCAACAGATCATGGTAAAAAGAACCGATGGCAAAGATTTCGCTAAAGATTTCTGCCGGTAATGAGTTGGTTAGTAAGGCAAGATTTTTCGCATCGGCATTGCTAGCTGTTCTTAACTCCTCCAAACCATAATGGTAAGCTTTCCCATCTACAGTCACTGTAAGCTCGTAGTAACTATAAAAATCAGAAGAAGAGCTGATTTTTGGTGCTAGAAATTGGAGTGCTGCTGCATTGAGACTTAGCGTCCGGCTGGCACCTGGAGTTAGTACAGTCGACTTGCTAGCCTGAATTGTCCCTATAGCAGAACCGTGGTAGTATCTGCTTACAAGCACATCTAAGACCAGACTAATATCTGCTGGCTGTAAACCTTGATTGCGAATCTGAAAAGAAAAACAATGATAGTCTTCAAGAGATATCTGTGATAGTGTGCCAGGGAGAAGGTCTATTGAGACAGTGCCGAATTGAGTGGCAAAAAGAACGCTAGCTGATAAAAAGACCAAGAGAAAAAATTTCTGTGCTGCGGTCATAATTATTTCCTGTTAACCGTCATATCTTGTGGCCAGTCGATGCCAGCCGGGTCGATCTTCTGTAACAGCAATGCGGTGATCTCAGCAGTAGTGATTTTATCTAACCGAGCTTGATAATTCAAGATGATGCGGTGGTTGAATACCGCTGCTGAGACTAGTTGGACATCTTCAAAACCAACTGCTGGACGACCAGCTAGTAACGCCGCCGCCCGAGCCGATTCTGCTAACCCAATAGCCGCCCGCGGTGAAGCGCCATAAGTCACATAACGGACGACTTCTGTTGGCGCTGAGGAATTTTCCGGCTGGCTGGCCGCGACCAGCCTGGCGATGTAATTGGCGACCGGTGTGCTAAGATAAATGCGCTCCATAGTGGCAAAAAGACCGTCGAGTTCTGCGCGACTGAGATGCCAGCCGGATATTGGCAGTTCACCACGTCGCCGCTCGGCGATAATCCTGGTCAATACATCGGCATCGATGGCACCGACTTGCAGCTTGAATAAAAAACGGTCCAGTTGCGCTTCCGGAATCGGGTAGGTGCCTTCCAGCTCAATCGGATTTTGTGAGGCTAGGACAAAAAATGGCTCTGGCAAAGGGCGCGTCTCGCCTAGTAGTGTCACGCTACGCTCCTGCATAGCCTCCAGCATCGCAGATTGAGTCTTGGGCGAGGCGCGGTTGATTTCATCCGCCAGGACGATATTGGCGAAGATGGCCCCAGGTTGGAACTGCATCTGCCGCTCACCAGACGGCAGCACTTGCAGGATGCTGCCACCCAAAATATCGCTGGGCAGCAAGTCCGGGGTGAATTGAATGCGTTTGAATTCCAGGCCCAATAATTGTCCCAAGGCCTTTACCAATGCGGTCTTGCCTACTCCGGGCAGGCCCTCCAACAGCACGTGGCCGCGGCTAAGAATGCCAATCAGTAGCAGCTGATGCAGGTCATTCTGCCCCAGCAGAATAGAATTTAATTCTGATAAAATCCGGATGGCTTTATTCTGACTGACCTTGAGTTCCTCAGGAGTGAGCAATATAGCATTAGACATAGCGGTGATCCTGCTGAAGAATAAAATCTCTCCGGAAGCGAGTTATGGCCTTAAGAGCAACTTAAACGGATGCTTCTTGTCGGTTTTAAGGGTTATGCTGGCGCGTAACAAGTTGTCGGCGGTCGAAGATGGTAATTGCGCTTGCTGAGACAACTTGGCGCTCCCAGCGATACTATTCAAGGCATTGCCCAGACCACGCAAAAAATCACCAGAGCAGAATCTGCAGGTCTCCAGGATGTCCTGGCGCTGCAATTTAATCGGCCCGGCGCTGGCATTTTGGCCGCCGATAAGCATCATCGCGGCTACTTGGCACCCGAAAGCGTGCGCGGTGATGATTTCCATTACCAAGTCGTGACCAAGGACCTCGGCGCCATTTTTACGGGCCAGCTCCGCTTCGGCGTGGGTACAGATATGGAAGCCCGGCTGTGCTAGATAGGTGCAGAGTTTTGGCGAGATGCCAACATCATCCAGGGCATTGACCAGTTCGGAATTGAGCTCCTGAGCCAATGCATTGGTTAAGTTCGGGAAGGGGTTCTGCAGTAATTCGAACAGACCATCTAAGGGTGAAAAAGAATAACCGTTCAGAAAATCTGTCAAGAGGGTCCAACTGCCGGTTTTGACTTCGGGTAGCAGACTGATGCAGCTGTCAATATAAATGTGCCGGCGTAAGCCTAATTTCCAGGCTGCTGCTACAGGCAACAAACAAGGATATAATCCCAGACCCTCACTGAGATGCCGGTGGCCTTGCAGAACCAGAATGTCCACCTCCTGACAAGGACCCCAGAGCAAATACGGGTGGTGTCTGTCTGGAGTATGACTCTGTGGCATACCAGGCAAAGATGAGAGTGGCAAGCGCAGCGGCGGCGCACTAAAAAGAGCGTCGACAGTAAAACCGGGCCCGAATTGCAGAAAAAATGTATCCTGACGGCAATTCGGGAAGACCTCTTCCAGAATTGCCACCGCCTGTGCCAGTAACGTCTCGCTTAACTGAGTCGGAGGGTTAAGACTCACCAAGTGACCTCCACTTCTGCAGGCAAGGGGGCGAACAGCGAACTGGCTGACGCTGTGGCTGGCCAGGCGTACTGCCAGCTGACCTGGTTGAATGCGCCTGGCTCACCATTGCTGCGGATTACTGCAGTGGGAGTAGTCACATTCAACGATAAGCTGCTGCCTTCGCAGAGCTTCTGCCAGCGCGCTAGCTCGCCCGGATCGATGTTTTCTGGTAGCCTCGCGAGTGTACCGCTCAGATGCCAATCGCCTAGCATATCCTTGTTTAATTTGAAGGTCCCGAAAGCGCCATCCTGCATCGCTTTCGGAGCATCACGCGCCAGTACGATGATTTGCACGTGGAGATTCTGAGCGATTTTGCTCTGACGGTACTGCCGGACTTCCAGACCGCGAGAAGAAAAATATTTTTTGGCTGCCATCTCGTCTAGGAAGAAGGTCAAAGGCGGGCCGCCGCCGTCTTTTTCGGCTAGCAGCTTGCCACTTTCCAACAGTAGTGGTACATATTGCTCAGGCAGGATATAATCATAAGTCGCAATACAAGTAGAGTCTTTATGGAAAACTAAACTCTGGCGGAATGTCAGGCAACCATTGATCAGGCCGAGGATAAGTACCAGGAAGATGATTTTAAGTCGCATCCGAGGTCCTCGTAGAGTTTTTTTGACGCAGGAAGTTATAGTATGCATATTACTTTAAGATAACGCATTGTTTCTGAACTGCCAGTCAAAAAGAAAAAAAGCAGTGCTCGGGAAAGGTAGGAGAAAGTAGCCTGGGCATAACTCTAATTTCGCGATAGCAAAACATAACTTCTTCCTTGGCACCGTGATCATTAACAACAAAGTTGATTTATATTTGCACAATGACTAAACAACTTCACATCGGTATCGGTTTATCGGGCGGCGCGGACAGTAGCTTTGCGGCGTTTTTGTTAAAGCAACAGGGGCACGAGGTGCACGCTTTCACGATGCGGCTGCAAGCACAAACTACAGCTATCGATAAGGGACGTCGCGCAGCTGATAAAATCGGCATACCATTCCAGGTTTTGGAATTAGAGGATGTGTTCGAAGAACGTATCCTGACCCGATTCGTGGAAAGCTATGCCCACGGGCTGACGCCATCGCCTTGTGTGCTCTGTAACCGTGAACTGAAATTCGGGCTGATGGGGCAGGCTATCCTGGATGCCGGTTGTGATTTGCTGGCGACCGGGCATTATGCCCGGGTGCGCACCGCCGAAGACGGCAGGGTAAAATTGTTGCGTGGTATCGATCCCAAAAAAGAGCAGAGTTATTTCCTGGCCCAGTTATCTCAGGAGCAATTGCAACGAGCTTGTTTTCCGCTGGGCGACTACCATAAGGCCGACGTCGTCCGGCAGGCGAAGGCCAGACAACTTGTCCCGCAGAAAGAGGGCGAGAGCCAAGACTTGTGTTTCCTGCCAGACGGCGATTTCGCCGCCCTAGTCACCGCCAGGCATCCAGAGCTGTTGCGTGAGGGCTGGATTGTTGACCAATCCGGGAAAAAGCTCGGCCGTCATAACGGTGCCTTCCGCTTTACCTATGGCCAGCGGCAAGGGCTGGGCCTGAGTGGTGGACCGTGGTTCGTCTCGCATCTCAATATCCCGGATAATCTCGTCATCGTCGCTCACGCCGAGGCCGTATTGTCCTACCAAGTCCGGCTGCAGGGAATGAATTGGCTGTCAACCGCACCGCTGCCAGGCGAGGGCATCGCCTGTCAGGCACAAGTGCGTTACCGTATGACCGCCAAACCGGCCAGTATCATCGCCACCCAGGCAGACTGCGCTAGGCTGGAATTCCAAGAACCGGTCAGCGCGGTTACGCCAGGCCAGCTCGCAGTCTGTTATCGCGGCGAGGAAGTCCTCGCCTCGGGCTGGATCGCGCCGAGCGAATAAGGATAAGCGAACGAGATTTCTTGCTTGACAGAAGAACTATTTCACAAAAATGGGTTGTTTGCAGATTGTTGTTGCGCTGGCCGCCGGTCGGATCAGCTTTGCTGGCACCGATCTTGCTATTTGGGTAATTGGTATTATTTTAACGAGATCGCTTGTTCTTCTTTGCCTATCCAAAATGCATTATGGTCAAATGGGTGAGCAGGAACCCAGTTCCCGCTGATTAAAATTACAGACAGGATATCTATGTCAGAAGATGCTGCCCCACAAAAAAATTTACGGCTTTTCGGAATGCTGGCGCTGGTTAGTGCCGTTATTTTCTTTAGCACTATTGAGATTGTCAGTAAGGATGTAGCCTCGAAGGGCGCTCAAATTGAGCCTTTCTTGATGGTCTTCTTGCGCTTCTTCGTGACCGGCGTGGTGCTACTGACAATCGCCCTGCCGGGCTATTTTCGCAAAGGCGGTACCCTGACCTGGCAAGATTGGAAGACCTTCTTGCTGAATGGATTTTTTGGCATCGCTGTGAGCATCAGCTTGTTCCACGCGGCGATCATTATGTTTAGCAATGCCTCATCCTCGGCAGTGGTGTTTAGCGCCAATGCCGTGTTCGCTATCGTGATTGCCCGATTTATGAATAACGAACCGTGGTCCACCCGTAAGTGGGCGGCGGTGTTTTTTGCATTGCTGGGTATCTCGCTGTTTATCTTTGAAAAAGGCCAACCTAATCTTGATACCTTGAAAGCGATTTTAACGATGTCGTTGGCCGCGCTGGGCTTTGCCTATAGCGTCTGCCTGACTCGGCAGAGAGTGCATAAATATGGCGCCACGATGTTTATGGGCGCATCAGCATTGCTGGGAAGCCTTTTCACCCTACCCTTAGCTTTATGGCGATTGCCTACCGATTACCTGGGCGAAATTGCTAAGGTGTGGCCGGAATTGATATATATTGTTCTGATCGGCACCACACTGGCTTATTTCCTTTACTATTTCGGCTTGAAGCATATAAGTGCTTTTATTGCCTCGATGACTTTCTTTCTTAAACCGGGCTTGGCGTGTATTCTGGCTTGGCTGTTTAGAGACGAGCAGATGAATGCTTGGACAATCACCGGTACGGTGATTGTCCTAGCCGCGCTGAGCCTGACCTTGAAAAAACGCCGGACGACCTAACAGAAACCGCCCGACGTCTTGGTTACTCAAGTTTCCATAAAGACGGTAAAATTCTGCCAAAACAAAAAATCTGCGGATAGGCCTCTCCTCT
>CAZUCG010000130.1:0-7061 GCA_964619145.1 uncultured Lentisphaeraceae bacterium
GCTTGGAAAAATGACCCGGGGTAAACTCGCTAGCCCTGAACACGGAAATACGCGCGAACGCCAGCAGCAATAAAACCATAAAATAAAAGCGAAAACTTAACGACTAAATGCCGAAACAGAAACACAAGCGAAAACATAACCGAAAATAGCGAAAATAGTGAAAAAAACATTAAATTATAACTTTCTTAACCTTTTTACTTGACATAATGGAAAAGTTCCATTAAAGTTAAAGTAGTTCCGTTGTTGGTCATTTTTGCTTTATGGCCAAGTAGAGTTAGGTTTCTAAAATCAGTGAGGTAATTATTATGGGACAATTGGCGATTGATGGTGGCGCGAAAGTTTTCAAGGGTACTTTTCCTGACTGGCCTTCCCTTGATCCTGCTTGTTATGACAAAGTAGTCGACATTCTGAAGAGTGGCAAGGTCAATTATTGGACTGGTAGCGTTGGCAAAGATTTTGAGAAGAAATGGGCTGAGTACATTGGTGTACGTAACGCGATTAGTGTCGCCAATGGCACAGCGGCTTTGCACGTCGCCTTGACCTCTTTGAATATTGGTCCTGGTGATGAGGTAATTTGCCCGTCCTACAGTTTTATCGCCTCGAGTTTTTGCATTATGCAGGCTGGCGCATTGCCGGTGTTTGCCGATGTCTGCGAAGACCATTTGATTGACCCGGCCGACATTGAGTCGAAGATCACCGAGCGCACAAAAGCAATTGTGGTGGTGCATTTGTATGGCATTGTTGTGGATATGGACCCGATTATGGCCATTGCCAAGAAGTATAATTTGAAAGTAATTGAAGATTGTGCTCAATGCTTTGGTGGTGTTTACAAAGGCAAGGTCTGCGGCACGATTGGCCACGCTGGCTGTTTTAGCTATTGTCAAAGCAAACACTTCACCACCGGCGGTGAAGGCGGGATGATTATTACCGATGATGACAACTTGGCCTGGGAATGCCGTTCAGTGCGTGACCACGGTTATGATGTCAAGGAGCGCTTGAATTTGTTGGAGTTGGAAGGCAAATTGATGTACATCCACAAGCGTCTTGGATATAACTTCCGGATGACCGAAATCCAGTCCCAGATTGGCTTGGTGGAATTGGCGCGCTTTGCTAGCTGGAATTTGCCGAACCGCATTCGCAACGGCAAAATGCTGATTGCTGCTCTGAAAGACCATCCGTTGGTTTTCGCCGCGCCGGTTGATAGCGAAGACCGGCAGAATTCCTTCTGGTGGGCTCCATTTGTCTTGCGCACGGAATTGCTCAAATGCGACATCAAGACTTTCATCAATGCTGTGGCTGCTGAAGGTGTTCCTGTTTATAGTGTCTTGTGGCCTGAGATGTACAAAGAGAAGGTCTATGTTGAGCGCAATGGTTTTGGCGTCGCCAAGTACCCATTCTGCGATCCGAAGGCCCGGAATATCGATTACTCCCAAGTGAAATGTGAAAAGGCTGCCTGGTTGACTGATCGCACGATTTCCTTCTTCACCCATCCAGTCTACACTGAAGAACATACCCAGGCTTATATCGACGCTTTTAAGAAAGTCGCGACCGCTTATATGAAATAATCCGTATTTGAGCTTTTGCCTAGGCTGCCACGGCAAGCATCGCTCGGCAGCCTAGGCTCATCTGTTGCCAGGAGGTACTATGTCGAAAATAAAATATGGAATTATCGGTTTTGGCGGCATTGCTGAGAACCGGATTGCCAAAGAGGGTTTTGCCTGTGACCGGGCACGCTTCGCACCATTGCGTTATGCCGAATTGATTGCTGCCACGGATATCAATGCCACTCGACAAGGCGCGGCTGAGGCGTTGGGGTTGAAGTGGTACGCCGACATCGATTCGTTGTTAGCGTCGCCAGAAGTAGAAGCGATCTATGTGGCCACTAACAACCTCAGTCACGCCAGCATTACAGCTAAAGCCTTGCAGGCCGGTAAACCAGTTATCGTTGAGAAGCCGCTTGCCACCACCGTCGAAGATGCCGAGATGCTAATTGCATTGGCGACCCAAAAAAAACTCTCTCTCTCGGTAGACCATATGATGGTCTACAACGCCTGGAATATCAAAGCCAAAGAGTTGCTCGCCAGCGGCGCCTTGGGCGAGGTCAATGACAGTTGCTTCCATATGGAATTCGCCTATGGCTACGACCCGGCTGAAGCCGCGACTTGGCGTTGCGCGAAAATTGCAGAACTTGGCGGCCCCATTGGTGATGTCGCTAGTCACTGTTTTTATATGGCTGAATTTATCTTCCAGAAAAAAATCTGCAAAGTCGCGGCCGTGTATCTGCCTAAGCTGATGTCAATTGTGGCTGAAGATGGCGCTTATATCAAGTTTGAATTTGAAGATGGCACGCGTGGATCAGTGAAGGTCGCATTCTCTGAACCCCGTGGCGGCTTGGGTGGCACTCTGAGTAACCTCGGCTATGAGTTGTACGGCACGCAGGCGGTGCTGCGCTCGTATGGCGCGATGTTCCAACTCTCCGGACATCCAGATGAGCCAGTGAAAATCCGTCTGGAGCTCGATAAATTTACTGGACAGACCACCAGCATTGTTCCAGAGCGCATTTCCAATATCTACCAGGACCTCATTGAGCATCACGCTCAATCCATCCTGGCAGGCACGCCTATCAATGCCGAGGATGGCGCCCATAACCTCAGACTCTGTGAGGCTGCTCATAAATCCGCCAGCAACTGTGGCCAGCTCGTGAGTCTGGCGTGCTGTTAGTCTTTGCTGACCTACTCTTGCTTGGCAGAGTATAATGCCTTCGTTGTACGTTGCTAGGTGTCTGAAACACTTGCTTCGAGAGTCGACAATTTAAGACCTAACCAGGAGACTTGACTATGAAGAAATATGAATGCATCTGCGGTTATATCTATGATCCTGCCAAAGGCGACCCCGATAATGCTGTCCCACCCGGGACTGCCTTCGAAGACCTGCCAGAAGAGTGGCTGTGCCCGGACTGTGGTGCAGGCAAAGACCAATTTAGCGAAATCTAAAAAACTCTACAAGGAGGGTTGCCACGGTGGATTATCAGATTTCAGTCAATGCCGGGGCCAAGACATTTACTGGTCAGGAAGGCGAGACGCTGCTGCAAGCTTTGACTAGGCAGGGGCTATTTATTCCTACTGCCTGCGGCGGCCAAGGTAAATGCGGCTTCTGTCGCTTGAAAATCCCTGCTAATCCACCTCAGCCCAGCGAAGCCGAAATACGTTTGCTGAAAGAAGACGAGCTGGCAGCTGGTTTGCGCCTGGCCTGCCAGATCGTCATCAACGGCGATTTGGCAGTCACCGTCCCGGAGGCGTATTACTCGATCGGCGAATATCAGGTAAAAATCAACAAAAAAATTAATCTGACCAGAGATATATTGTTGCTTGGCTGTCAAGCCGTTAACCCGAGATTCATTCGCACTGAAGCCGGCTCTTGGATGCAATGGGTCATCCCACCCTGTGAAGGCGAATCCGAGCCGTACTTGCGGTCTTTTTCTTTGGCCTCCGACCCTGAGAACCGGCGTAACTTGGAGTTTATCATCCGGCGCACGCGTTGTGGCAAAGGCACGGCTTGGATTTTTGACCAAGCTAAGGTCGGTGACATAGTTACTCTACGCGGCCCAAATGGCGATTTCCGCCTGCACGCGACACCCAAGAGCGCGATCTTCATTGCCGGCGGCAGCGGCTTGTCCGCTATCCGTAGCATACTGCTGGATATGCACACCCGGAAAATCGGCAAAAGTTCCCGGTTGTTTTTTGGCGCAGTCAGTAAACGAGACCTTTATTTACTCGCTGAAATGCGCAGCTTGGAAAATGATTTACCGGACTTTAAGTTCATTCCCGCCTTGAGCGCACCCTTGCCTGAAGATAACTGGGACGGTGAAACCGGCCTAATTACCGAAGTCGTAGATAGATATTATTCTGATTGCAGCGCTATGGAAGCTTATCTTTGTGGTAGTCACGGGATGATTGATGCTTGTATTAAGGTCCTGAAAAATAAGGGTATGCCTGATCAGAGCATCTATTTTGATAAATTTACCTGATAAATCTGTCAAGGGCTCAAAAAATGAATAGACAGCAGCGGGAAATAGTCCCTGGACTGCCTCCGGGGACTCTTTCCCCACGGGGTAAGACTGACCAACCGACAAAAATGCGGCTGTTGCGTTATTCCCGTGAGGGCATTTCTGAGCAACAGGACGTCAATCTAGCAGAAGATTTAGCTAGTGAAACTGGCCGAGAAGTCGTTTGGCTCGATATGGTCGGTTTGGACGATGTCAACTGCTTGCATCAACTCGGCAAAACATTGGGCTTGCATCTGCTGGCTCTGGAAGATACACTCAATCCAAACCAGCGCACTAAGCTTGATTTCTATGCAGACCATCTGTATCTTTGCCTGAAAATACCACGCTGGGATGGACAGAAAAATGACTTCCAGCAAATTAGCTTCTTTTTAAAAAATAATACCTTGGTGACGCTCAGCGACAGGCCACAAGACTACCAACAGCCGATTTTGTCGCGATTGCAACAGGAGAATGGTCAAATCCGCAAGTCGGGTGCAGATTACTTGCTCTATGCCTTGCTTGATGCGGTTATCGATAATTACTTCCCTTGGTTGGAATGCCTGGCCAGGTACGCCGATGATCTCGAAGAAGTCGTCCTGGAGTCCACAGACCGGCGAACTATGCAGGAAATTCACCGCTTGAAACGCGAGATCGTGGAGACTCGGCGGCATCTCTGGCCTTTGCGGGAAACTGTCTTGGCCTTGGCTCGCGACGACCAGGGCTTCGTCAAGCACACAACCGTGCCTTTTTTGCGGGATTGCCAGGACCACTGCCTGCAACAGCTGGAGAACTTGGATAATTATCGCGAGGTGGCCCATTCTTTGCTGGATATCCATCTCTCAAATCTTAGTAATCGTATGAATGAAGTGATGAAGGTCCTGACCGTGATCTCTACCATCTTCATCCCGCTGACCTTTCTGGCTGGTGTCTATGGTATGAATTTCGAAGTTATGCCGGAACTGCATTGGCGCTGGGGCTATGCTTTATGCTGGCTGATTATGTTGCTGATGGCACTGGCGATGATGGTGCTCTTTCGACGTGTCGGCTGGCTGGGACAACAAAAAAACATCCTGAAAATAGGAAAAACGTGGCGATTCCCTGTCATTCTCAGTTTGGAAGATTACTTTAAACGCGCTGGCAAGGCGATCTTGGTCTTGTCTGAATCAGCAATTAATAATAAAACCAACCAGGAGGCTAAACCTCCTGATGCTGGCGATTTACCAGCATCGACAGAGCAAATAAGGAAAGAAAATGAGCGCGAAGATTAAAGTCGGCATCCTCGGTCTCGGCCGGGCAGGATTCAATATGCACCAGAGCGAACTAGGGCGCTATCAAGACCTGTTCACTATTGTCGCTGGAGCTGACCCGCTGTTTAATCGGGCGGAAGAATTACAGAAACGCTGCGGGGCCAAGCCATATCATAATATCGACGAATTGCTCGCTGATCCGGAAGTAGAGCTGGTCAGCATCGCGACGCTTTCCGCTGATCACGTCAAACATACCTTCCAGGCACTCGAAGCCGGCAAGTACGTGATGGTCGAAAAACCTATCGCCGTAAATTACGCCGAAGCACTGCAGTATGTGCAGGCCAATAAAAAATACCCCGGTAAGCTGTTCTTGCGGCATAACCGGCGCTTCGAACCGGGATTCGCTTTCTTGCGGGAATTGATTGCCAGCGGGAATATCGGCGAGGTCTTCGAAATCAAACTCCGCCGCCTGAGCTACCAACTCCGCAGCGACTGGCAAGTGCTCTCCGAGTGCCAGGGTGGACAGATGAACAATTGGGGCCCGCACCTGCTCGATCAGGCGCTGACACTGCTTGAAAGCCCAGTTAAAGACATCTGGTGTGACCGCAAACACGTCGTCGCTGCCGGTGATATGGAAGACCACTTCCGAATCTTATTGCGGGCCGAAAATGGCCGCCTGGCTGATATCCAGATTTCTGGTGCTGTCGCTATTCCTGAGCCGTATTTCACCGTCTATGGTACTCGTGGCACACTGGTCTGCAAAGATGACCAGGAATTGAGCTACAACTGGGTTATCCCTGGCACGCCGGCCAAGAGCCCAGAGGCTAGCCCTGCCGCCCCGGCCATCCTCCCTGGTGAGCCAGCTACCGGCAAAATGAATAACCCCTTGTCGATGCGCTGGGGAACGCTGATGGTCGAGCCTAAGGATAATGTCGATACTTGGCAGATCTGGAAATATCTCTACGCGAGTATCAGGGAAGGGAAGCCGTATCCGATTTCGTTAGAACAGGCTTTGGAAGTGGTTCGCATTACCGAAGAAGCCAAAAAACTGGCCCCAATCCAACATCTTACCCAAGTATGATTATGCGCCTTATTCCAATTATCGTGTTGTTTATCGCCGTTTGGCCGCTATCTGCGGATGAGCTGCAACTGAAGACCAAGACAGTGCATCAAGGCGTGTTCCTGAGCCTGGACCACAAGGGCCGGGTGACTTTTCAGACTTTCGAGCAGGATGAACCACTGAATTTTCCCTTGTCTGTGATTAGCGCTATTAGATTCGATAAACCGCAAAAAGCTTCTTTTGTTTCTAGACGAAATAAGAAAAAAAGCCTCGACGCATTGTTCTATGGCTTGCAGGACGGGAAGTTCTCTCTTAAGCTGGCAAAAGAATCCGCAGCGAAGGATTTTCAACAACTGCAAATCCATAAATTAACTGCAATCCTGGATATGCGAGATTTTATGTTGCGCCGCCAAACATATCAGCAACAGAAAGCAGCGGCCACGGAAAAACAGGGCGTCAGGGCAGAAGAGATGCTTGTTGCTGGTAAGGCCACGGTGTTGCATTTTGTCGTCGCCGAGGTGGATGTCGCCTCCAGACAAGGCAACTTGGCCCGTAAGCTCTGTAACGATAATGAGCACAAGGCCGCCTACGTGGAGGTCGTCTTGAATTCTCTGCAACACCAGACAGCGGTAGTAAATGGCCTGAAATCACTGCCCCAATTCTGGTTCTATACAGCTAATGGCGAGCTATTCGATAAATTAGTGAACCG
>CAZUCG010000131.1:0-6997 GCA_964619145.1 uncultured Lentisphaeraceae bacterium
GGAAAACGCTCAACCAGAAGCAAATTGATGAGACAGCACCCTCCCAGGAAGAACATTAAGGCATCGAAATGCCCTAGAAATAAAATCTGCCCGCCTAGAGCGAAGGCCAGCAGCGCGGCCACCAATCCACTATTAGGAAAATTCTTGGGCACGATTAGCAATACGCTCAAAAAAATCAGCAATCGAGCAGCGGTTGATAAAATCCAGAAGCAGATGACGACATTTTCGGCCGCCTTTAAGTGCCTTGCATCCAACTGCAGTTGCTGCACGGCGGGGGCATAAATGGCCAGCATCTGTTCACGCATCTCCGGGACAAAGATAAAATCCTGCCAAGCGGCAGGGAAAGAGATTTCTCTTACCAGCCGCGCAAACAATACATTCCCTGGTGGATGGACGTCTAGGTGGTTGCTTTTATCGGCATCCTTCTCCAGGCGCCGATGGTAATTCTGCAAGTATTGGCAAGTGTCGTCTATTTGGTAGGATTCCAGCAAATAGCCGCCGGTATGCGGGTCAATGACCGCAAACACCGACTCGAATGCGCCCATACCGCCGACTTGCAACAGATTAAAATCCACCCAAGTGCCGAAAGCGAGGATCATCGCCAGCAACAGCCAGCGCAAGCGCGAAGCAGCAAAATGCCAATCGCAGAGCCAGACGAAGAATAATGCCAAGGCGAAACCCACAGCGATAATCAATGATTCTATCCAGGGGAAGGGCGCGTTATTCATCCGTTGCCAGGTCCACTGGCCAGTGATGCCCAACGGCCAGTCACTGGCGAAGACCAACAGAGCCAGAATAACTTGGCCGGCGATTATCGCCAATGCCAAGCAGGTCATTTTGCGGGTAAGGACAGATAACATAGCACATTCGCCGAGGCGGGGTTAGCTTTCTGCTTGCTCGCTATTGCCCTAGATTCATAAACCCTTGCATAAGACTGCCTTGGGTATAATCAGCCGGTATTTGCAGGAGTTGCGAATCTACACCGCCGGCAGTAAAATTCTTAAACAACATCAGCACTTTGTTGCCTTGCTCAACGACTTCGCATTTCACTAAATGCTGGTCGGCCGCATTCTGCCAGATAATGGTCTCGGTCTTATCTGGAGCGACAATAGCTCTCTTGGTGCACGACTGACCTTCGACGTCTTCCCTGCCTAGGTCTTTGATCTGGTATTGCTCAGGAGTATATTCCGACTTTTTTCCACCGGGCAGCAGAGTGTAAGTTCTCTGGCTAGGGTTAAGCATATAGACCTTGACTTCCTGATCTTTCATTTGCACCAGGGTAGTCATCGTGCCCACTCCGCCCGGCAACTCCATTTCACTGCGCATACCTGCGCTGGAAGTGTAAACTTTCATCTTCATAACCATTCCATCCTCACCACCAATCACAGTCTCCACATCAGTACTATATTCGCTGGGCAAGCCAAGCTTCTCAGCAAACTCACTGAAGATGATGGATTTTGGCGCGCCTTGAGCAAAAAGACCGACGACTAGGGCAAAGAACAATAGGGTTGACATTTTTTTCATTTTTGCATTCCTCAATAGTTGTTGACGGGACACGAGGTAAACCCAGCGGCAGTCGGAGTTACTAATATAATTACCGGCTGATAAATAGCAACTCCGCCCCGATGTTCAAAAGCGAGGCACCGCCGGACAATCGTTAAACGCATAACGAGCATCGCTATTGCAGTTTAATCGTCCGAAAACATTGACCACAACGTCGCCGCCGGCTGGAAATCAGCAGGCAGGCTCTTTTATGCCCTCCCCCACTCCTGATTGCCGGCTGGGAAATCGCCCAATGGCCTGATTGGGGCTTGTATTTTGGCCAGGTAATATTACAGTAAGTGCTTTCCCAACTAAGGAGCTTAGCAAGATTATGGAAATAGATAAAAGCAAGCCATATCCAGAAGTCAACAGCCTGGAATGCAAGTCTTGTGGCCGCTGTGTAATTGCCTGTCCGAAGAAAGTCCTGCAGATTGGCAAGGTCCTCAATGCCCGCGGCTATTATTCAGTAGAATATATCGGCGCCGGCTGCATTGGTTGTAATAACTGTTTTTATACCTGCCCGGAACCCAATGCCCTGGCAATTCATCTGCCGAAAAAAAATTAACTAGGAGCTGGTATAAAAAATGGCAACTAAACTCATTAAAGGCAATACCGCGGTAGTCATCGGCGCTCTTTATGCAGGCTCGGATTGTTTTTTTGGCTACCCGATCACCCCTGCCAGTGAAGTGCTGCACGAGGCTTCGAAATACTTCCCTCAGCTGGGCCGAAAATTCATCCAGGCCGAATCTGAGGAGGCCTCGATCAATATGTGCTATGGCGCGGCCTCAACTGGGCATCGTGTGTTTACCGCCTCGTCAGGCCCTGGTGTGAGCCTGATGCAGGAAGGCGTGTCTTATCTGGCAGGAGCAGAACTGCCCACAGTAATCGTGGACATTATGCGGGCCGGCCCTGGCTTAGGCAATATCGGGCCTGAACAATCAGACTATAATCAGGTCGTCAAAGGCGGTGGCCACGGCAATTACCGCACCATCGTATTGGCACCGAACAGCGTCCAGGAGATGTGCGACTTCACCATCAAGGCCTTCGCCCTGGCCGACAAATGGCGCCTGCCAGTTTACGTCTTGGCTGATGGCGTGCTGGGGCAGATGATCGAGCCGTTGACTTTCCCAGAAAAAGCCGAACAGCCCAAGGTCAATAACGAATGGGCAGTGGCGGGCACGGCCGAGACTAGGAAGAATTTAATCACCAGCATCTTCCTGGATTTTGATCAGCTCGAGGCTTTCAATAACCATCTGCAGGATAAATACACCGCTATCGAAACTGAGGAAGTACTCTACGAGGAACAAAATTGCGAGGATGCCGAAATCATCCTAGTAGCGTATGGCATCAGCTCACGCATTGCCAAGACGGCAGTCACCCAGGCACGCGCAGCTGGACTGCGAGTCGGCCTGTTTCGTCCCCAGACACTGTTCCCGTTCCCAAAAGAGCGCCTGCGCAGTCTGGCCGAGGCCGAGCCCAAGCTCCGCTTTGTCAGTCTTGAGATGAGCAATGGCCAGATGGCTGATGATATCCGCTTGGCCATCGCCTGCTCTCGTCCGGTGGAGTTAGTCAATCGTCTAGGTGGCAATCTCTTGTCTTTGGACAAGGTGATGCAGAAAATCGAGGCATTGGCAGCGGCCAAATAATTCCGTCTTGGAACCATTTGAGGAAAACAGATGTCTGAAATAACTACCTGTAGTAAAGGTTTGTATCACGAGTTTACCCGCAAAGGCGGTGCTGCCCCGACGGCGACGCATTATTGCCCTGGCTGTGGCCACGGCATACTGCACAAGTTAATCGGCGAAGCCTTGGCGGATTTCGACTTACAAGACCGCACTGTAATGATCAGCCCAGTAGGCTGTGCAGTTTTTGCCTACTATTACTTTGATTGCGGCAATATCCAGTCTGCCCACGGCCGGGCGCCAGCAGTTGCCACCGGCGTGTCCCGGGCTACTGATAAGGTTGTGATTTCCTATCAAGGCGATGGAGACTTAGCCTCCATAGGCTTGAATGAGACCTTGCAGGCCGCCAACCGCGGCGAGAAAATTGCGGTGTTCTTTGTCAACAACACAGTTTACGGTATGACTGGCGGGCAGATGGCCCCCACAACCCTGGTTGGCGAAAAAACCATCACCTGCCTAAGCGGCCGTGATCCCTTAACTCAGGGGTATCCACTGCACCTCTGTGAATTGGTTAATAACTTGCAAGCGCCAGTCTATATTGAGCGAGTGGCCCTCTCTGACCCCGCCAATATCCGCAAAGCTCGCAAAGCCGTTCGCAAGGCTTTGGAGATACAGCGTGATGGCAAGGGCTACACCTTCGTCGAAGTACTCGCACCCTGCCCGACGAACCTCGGTCTCTCGTCCGCTGCTAATAATGACTGGATCAACAACGAGATGATGAAAGAATTCCCAGTGCGGAATTTCCGTGATGGTAGTGCTGTGGCGACACACCTCGAGCGCAGCCACAGCGACTTCAGCAGGGAGTCACTTGATCAGGCTTTCGCGGTGGATAACATCGCTGCGCCGATTGCTTGCCCGCCGGCTCAAGGTGAGATCGGCGTCAAGATTGCTGGTTTTGGTGGCCAAGGCGTCCTGAGTCTGGGCATTATGCTGACTCAAGCCGCGCAAGCAGTCGGCCGGCAAGTCTCCTGGTACCCTTCCTATGGTCCAGAGCAGCGCGGTGGCACCTCGAATTGCTCAGTCATCATCTCTGATCAAGCGATTGGTTCGCCAGTTGTTTATCATCCAGACTTGCTGGTGGCGATGAACTTGCCGTCATTTGAACGTTTTAAGGACGACGTCAAGCCAGGCGGTGTCATTATGTATGATAGCGTGATGGGTGAGGTCGAGTTGCCGGCAGGCTGCAAAGGCGTCGCCGTGCCAGCCCAGACTTTGGCCGAACAGGCTGGCAATCCCAAGGGCGCCAATACGATTATGTTCGGAGTAATGCTGGCACTGGGCATTAGTAAATTACCAGCTGAAGCTTTTGTGAAAGCCTTGGAAGAGAACTTCGCCAAAAAGCCGAAGCTGATCGCGCCAAATATCGCCTTGCTGGAAGTGGCCAAAAAATGGGTCGCCGACAACATCCAGTGAGTGAGTGCCCTTCGGCTGGCTTACAGCTGGCTTACAGCCCGCTGACAGTTGAATTTAGCGGATAACAATAACTTGTCTTTTAGCCATTCTGGTTAGTCTGTTCCCAGGGAAAATTCTTAACTTGCCCCGATTCACTTCCCAGTTCATAAGCAAAGGAAAAATTCGATGAAGAAGTACGTAGTAGTTGGCACTGGTGGTCGGTCTTCGATGTACATTTCCGCACTCTGCGATGAGTTCAAGGAACACGGCCAACTGCTGGCGTTTTGCGACACCAACCAAGCCCGAATGGATTATTACAATAATTTCATCGAGACGAAGTATCAGCACTCGCCAGTGCCGACTTATTTAGCACATAATTTCGAGCAGATGATCACCGAGCAGAAGCCGGATACGGTCATTGTGACCAGTATGGACCGCACCCACCACCAGTACATCTGCCGAGCGATGGAAATGGGCTGCGACGCCATTACTGAAAAGCCAATGACCATCGATGCCGAGAAATGCCAGCAGATCATCGACACCAAGAAGGCGACTGGCCGCAATCTGACTGTCTGCTTCAACTACCGCTACTCACCGCGTAACACCAAGGTCAAAGAGCTGTTGCAGAATGACGCCATTGGCGAAGTCATCAGCATCCATTTTGAATGGCTGCTGGACACCTCGCACGGCGCGGATTACTTCCGCCGCTGGCATCGTGACAAACGCAACAACGGCGGCTTGCTGGTGCACAAATCGACTCATCACTTCGACTTAGTGAACTGGTGGATTAATTCTACCCCGGCGACAGTCTATGCGATGGGCGACCTTCGCTTCTATGGCAAAATCAATGCGGAAAACCGCGGCATCACGGAATTCTACTCCCGGGCCCGCGGTTCTGATGTTGCGGCCAAAGACCCTTTCGCGCTGAAATGCGACACCAGCAATGAGCGCCTGATGGGCTTGTACTACGATGCCGAACATCTTGATTCATACTACCGCGACCAGAGCGTCTTCGGAGATGGCATCTCCACTGAAGACACAATGTCACTCATCGTCAAATACAACAACAAAGCCGTGATGACCTACTCTCTGAATGCTTTTTGTCCCTGGGAAGGTTACCGAGTTGTTTTCAATGGCAGCAAAGGCCGTTTGGAATTCAACGTGGTTGAGAAGCCCTTCGTCGAGGCCGACCAGCCTGACGAGTTGATTATCCCAGGGATGCGTGAGATGACCGACGACAAGAAGAGTATGGTCCCGGAGATCATCCTGCAGCAACTCTGGGGCAAGCCCAAAGTCGTGGACTATGAACAGGGTGCCGGCGGGCACGGCGGTGGTGACACCTTGTTACTACAGGACGTGTTTGTTGGCGACCGCAAAGACACACTAGGTCACGCTGCCGGTTACGTCGATGGGGCGAACTCCATTTTGACTGGCATCGCCGCCAATGAATCTATCCGCACCGGTCTGCCCATCACTGTCAAAGATCTGGTAACTTTTTAATTTGCCTTTACCCGTGCCGGCGTGACCAACCACCTCGGGTGCTTGCTACCCACCAATCAACCCAACCGCTTAACCAAGAAAGGACCCCTACCAATGAAAAAGACTTTATTAACCCTGTTCGTGTTGGTGACTGCCTTTCTTCCTGTGCTTACTGCCCAGGAAAGCAAGGCTGACGATAACGCCGCTACTACCCTGTCTTGCCCAAAAGCCGCTGCTTGCAAAGCTTTGCAGGTCGAGTGCAAGAACGCCGAAAAAGTCGCTGCTTGTGCTGAGAAAAAAGCGCTTTGCGCCAATACCGAGTGCAAATTCAACCAAGACGGCAAATGTACCTGCCCCAAGAGTGAATGCGCCAGCCTAAAAGGCTGCGCTAAACTAGACGCGGCCTGCGCCAATGCTGAATGCAAATTCAACCAAGACGGCAAATGCACCCGCGCCAAGAGCGAATGCGCCAGCTTAAAAGGCTGCGCTAAACTAGGCGCGGCCGGCGCTGAAGCTAAACTCGCTGAGGACGCCAAAGGCGTTAACTGCGCTGTCAGCAAAAGCGAAAAAGCCACTCAACTAGGGTGCCCGCTGAAAAGAGGCTGTGGTCAGACTGAGGCTGCGACGCTGAATTGTCCTAAGAAAGCCGAGGCGATAGCAGAAAAGAAAGCCTGTGCTCAGACTGAAGCCGCTACCCAGACTTGCCCTAAGAAAGCCGAGGCGACAGCAGAACAAAAACAGTAATTCAGCCTGATGACAGGCTGAATCGTGAGAGCTGCACCGAAAAATAGCAATATTGCTAGGGCAGCTCTTTTTTTTTGGGTGGCCAACCGTCAGGCCGGCGCTACTCGGGAAACAAGATTCTACTGCCCTACCCAGGGCTTGAAAAATACAACTCCTCC
>CAZUCG010000132.1:0-6990 GCA_964619145.1 uncultured Lentisphaeraceae bacterium
CCGCCAATCAGGCAATGGTCTTCAATCGTGAATTGCGGCAAGGCGGCGTGCTCTTTGGCTAATTTTGCAGGGAACGGAGAGATAAAACGGGTGTTTACCACCCCAGCCGATAAATTGTATTGCTGTAGCAGGATGCTGGCGACATCCCAAGCCGTCTTGACTTCTGCACCAAGCCCCCAGATAAGCAATTGCGGCTTAGTGCGGCTTGTCTGAAGAAGCAGTGTGGCTTGGCCAAGCTGTAAAGGCTGGAGCTCAGACTCTGAATTGGGCAACCACCCCATTCCTTTGGGATAACGTAGAACTACTGGCCGGTGCAAATTATAAGCATAGGTCAGCATCGCCGCCAATTCTTTTTCCGAAGCTGGTTGCATAATGACCAATTCTGGCAATGCGCGCAGGAAGGCGAGGTCATAGATGCCGTGGTGAGTCGGTCCATCCTCGACTACGCCAGCACGGTCCACCGCTAAAATTACTGGCAGGTTACTCAGCAGCACGTCAGTATACAGGCAGTCTAATGCGCGTTGTAGGAATGTCGCATAGATGGCGCAGACAGGCCGACGCCCGGCGTAAGCTAGCCCGGCGGAGAAGGACACCGCGTGTGCTTCGGCGATGCCCACGTCGTGGCACCTTTCCGGGTAAGCCTGTTGGAATGCGACTAGTCCAGTGCCAGGGACCATAGCGGCGGAGATGGCCTCAACCTCAGGATGCTCTGTAGCCAAATTCACGATAGCCTGGCCGAAAGCAGTCGTGAAATCACTGGGGCCGGCTGGTGTAATTTCGCCATTCGGCAAGGAATATCCTCGGACGCCGTGGTAGCGGGTCGGATTAGTGCTGGCGAAATGGCAGCCGCGGCCCTTCTCAGTCAAGACGTGCAAGATAAGCGGTCCGTTCCAGTTCTGGATGCGCGATAGCATTTTCAGCAATGCGCCCAAGTCGTGACCATCTACCGGGCCTAGGTAGCGCAAACCGAGTTCCTGGAAGAGAGCGCCGGGCGGCAGCAGCAGCCCTTTCAGAGAATCTTCGATTCGCCGAATGGCGTTGCGCAGTATACCCGGGTAGGGCATTTTTCCGACTACTTTAATTGTGGCGCGGCGGAAACGATTATAGAGTTTTCCGGAAATCAAGCGGTTCAGACAGCGCGCCATTGCTCCGACATTAGGCTGGATCGACATCTGGTTATCGTTTAAGATGACCAGGAGGTTCTGGCCATAAGTCTTGGCCATATCCAAGGCTTCCCAAGAGATGCCGCAGGTTAGCGCGCCATCGCCGACGACCGCGATGACTTTATCACGCCGACCGGCTTGGGCTTGGGCGGCAGCGGTTCCTAGTGCGAGAGAAATTGCTGTGCCAGCGTGTCCGGCGGTGGCGGGGTCGAATTCCGACTCCGCCGGGTTCGGGAAACCGCTGCAACCGCCATACTGTCTTAAGCTTGCGAATTGCTCGCGCCGCCCGGTCAGGAGTTTATGAGTGTATGCTTGATGACCGACATCAAAAAATATCGTCTCTTTCGGAGTATTGAAGACCTTATGTAAGGCGACAATCATTTCCACCGTACCCAAGCTGGCAGCCAGATGGCCGCCATTGCTGGCCACGGTGGAAATGATGCTCGTGCGTATTTCCTGGCACAGCGTATTAAGCTCGGCAAGACTAAGGGCCTTGAGGTCATCAGGTCGGTTGATGTGTTCTAAAAGCATACGCGAGTGTCGTAATGAAGCTGTCTAAGTGAGCAGAATAAACTGCTTTCCTCAAGAGTAGGCCAGTGGCCATCTTAAGGTTGTTATTCCGCATCCCAATTGCGATTTTCAGAGTATCTCCAGATTCGCCAGAGGAAAAGTGGATTGCCGATGACATAGCGTTTGAACATCCGCCTGGGTTCTTGCCAGAGGCGATACAGCCACTCTCCTTTCAAACGGCGTAACCACCGAGGTGCGCGCGGAATCTTACCGGCAGCAAAGTCAAGCAATCCGCCCACCGCCAGGCAGACTCGGCAATTCAACTGCTGGCGGTTCGCTGCAATCCAGAATTCCTGCCTTGGCACTCCCATCGCGACCAATAAAATATCCGGGGATTTGTTATTGATGTCATTGATGACTGCAGTCAGCTCGTCCTGAAAATATCCGTGCCAGGTACCCAGGATGCGGAGAGTGGGGTAAGTGGCCTGGAGTTTTTTTTGGGCTGCCTCAGCCACACCGGGTTTGCCTCCCAGCAAATACAAGCTGTGGCCAGTTTCACACAGAAGTGGTAGCATATCAGTGCCATTGACATTTTGGCTAACTGGCGTCTGGCGGTATTTGGCGGCAATAGCCACGCCTACGCCATCAGGCCAAACTTGTTCTGCCTGATTCAGCAGTTTCGCGTAGGCACGATTTCCGAACGCGATATTGAGACAATGGGCATTGACGAAACAACAGAAGGCTGGTTGCGGCTGTGGTTTGGCAATATAGCCGCTAATGGCTGTCAAAGCGTCTTGCATACTGCCGATCGAAAACTCCACCCCGAACACGCGTGCTTTGCTGGTTTTAGTTTCACTTAGGCAACTGTCGGTCACAGTAAAACTCCAAAAGATTTTATCTGCGAAGTGGCGAAAAACTCAGCGCTCTAGCGTACGCTGACGCGGCTGCCTCAGGTACTATAGCAACACAATCTGGTTAAGAACTATTGTCGAATAGGGCCAGTGCCTCTAGTAGTAGAAAAAAGCCGGTCAATGTCCAAGACATTGTCCGGCGGGAAAAGAGGGTCAGCGAATTAGCAAGGATATTGCTATTAGTTCCAGATTTGTCGCAGCACCGTTCTGCTTATGCTCTACTATTAATTTCTCGTCTTACAAGCGCTCTGTCGAGGTCACTCTTATAATTCTCTGACTCTGCTGGCGAGTTTGCTGCCGGCCCGAAATTTTACGACTTTACGTTCAGGGATGGTCACAGTGATGCTGGGTTTGTTGGGATTACGGCCAATGCGGCTCTTCTGAGTCACGATTTCAAACACCCCGAAACCACGCAATTCAATATGCCCGCCGGCGGCTAATTCATCAGAAATGATTTCCAAGGTGGCTTGAAAAGCATCAGTCGCTTCCTGTTGCGTCAAATTGGCGCGTTCAGCGATAGCAATGGCGATTTTTCTCTTAGTCATAGTAGTGCTCATGTCAGATTTTCCTTTTCTTGTCTGTTTGCGTTCGCGATAGCGATATTATGGGATGGCAATGCTTACAGCCTTGGTGGCCTGAATTGTATTTTTGATTTTTTCGACTACTTCAGCAGGAACAAGCCGATCGGTCAAGACAATGGCCAAGGCCATATTTCGTTCGGTATTCCGGGGGGCGTGGATGTCCTCGATATTGATATTGTTATGTGCACAAGCGGCAGTGATTTCCGCCAGAACGCCAGGCCGGTCGGTATATTCAACCATAAAGACATTTCCCTGAGGGACGAGATAAATGCGGTTAAAGTTATCGATACGGGTTATCATCAGGGTATTCTCGGCGATGGTTCCCCGCAGACTGACCTTGCTAGTGCCTGTTTCCAAGTCGATGGTCATTGCGTTGCCATAACGTTTCATTTCATCGACGGGCCGGCTTTCGTAGTTAATGCCGCGGTCCTGTAAATAGGCTAACGCCTCTTCTGGGGCCTGTTGGGGGTCGAAATTATCTGACAAGGCACAGCAAATCGGTGCAACGAACCACTTGGCGAAGCGATGTAAATCGCCATAAAAACTGCAGCGGATTTGGCTGACGGGGGTTTTTTTGCCGATTAATTGACGGGCCACATAGGCTAATTTGTAAGCCAGTTGCTGGAAATTAGCGTTCAGGCCATCAGGGAGGCCCTTGTTAACCACAAAATTCGTGACGCTTTTTTCAAAGTAGTCCAACATCTGTTCAGCTGAGCGCTTGGCGGCGGTGAAATTCGCTTCTAGGGTATTGGCTCCCAAGTGCGGCAGCATTATATCTGCGATATCGACTACCGGCTTTAGCCCAGCCGCATCTGTCTCATAGACGTCGGTGCAGAAGATAAGTTGTTTCTCTTCCTTGAATTTTCTAATATCATCCTCGTTGATGATACCAGCTCGAGCACAATTGATCAGTACGCAGCCTGTCTTTACCAGCGACAACAAGGAGGCGTTGATCATTTTGTGAGTTTCGCTATTTTCCGGGATGTGCAGCGTGATGATGTCGGCATTGGCAAAAATTGTCTCCAAATCGACCAGCTTTGCCTCGACATCTTCAGCTTTAGTTTCCGAGATAATCGGGTCGTAAGCCAGAATTTTCATCTCAAAGCCGGCGGCGTGTTTGGCCACCAGCTGGCCAATGTTGCCCAAGCCGACAATGCCCAGCGTCTTGCCCGTCAATTCCCGGCCCATAAATTTCTTCTTGCCCCAGCCGCCGGCCCGAGTATCGATATCTGCGGGGATGATGTGCCGGTAGGCGGCCAATGCCATTGCGAAGACCTCTTCAGCCACAGCATTGGCGTTAGCACCAGGGGTGTTCATAACATCAATGCCTTTGCGACGGGCATATTTGATGTCGATGGTGTTGTAGCCAGCCCCAGCCCGGACGATTAGGCGCAGTTTGGGCAAGACGTCCATAATTTCAGGAGTGACATTTTCACTGCGGACAATCATCGCCTCGGTATCGGGGTGGTTCAAAGCTAGGGTTAGCAAATCTGAATTGCTGTCCTGGATTACTTTGTAACCATTTATTTCCAGGATATTAGCGGCAATTTTATCTAGTTTGGTAGGAATTAGTACGTGTTTCATAGCAATAGTCCGTCCTCTATAAAACGATCCCGTTGTTTCGGGCATAGCCTTCATTTATCAAAGACTTTGCAGGGCCTGCAAAAGGATGCCGGCGGCGACAGCTGAGCCGATAACGCCCGAGACATTCGGGCCCATAGCGTGCATCAGCAAGAAGTTCTGGGGGTCATATTCCAAACCGACTTTGTTGACTACTCGAGCGGCCATTGGCACTGCCGAGACGCCTGCTGCACCGATCATAGGGTTGATTTTGCCACCGGAAAGTTTGCACATCAGCCGTCCCAAGAGCAGTCCGCCAGAAGTACCAACCACAAAGGCAATCAGTCCCAAGGTCAAGATGCCTAGTGTTTCGAAATTCAGGAATTTATCGGCCGAGAGTTTTGATCCGACGGTCAGGCCCAGGAAGATGGTAACGATATTGATAAGAGCATTTTGGGTGGTATCGCTCAGGCGGTCGACGCACATACTTTCCTTCATCAAGTTACCGAGCATCAACATACTGATCAGTGGGCCGGCATCAGGCAGCAACAAGCAACAGAGCAGGGTGATGCAAATCGGGAAGACGACTTTTTCCAGCTTCGTGACTTTGCGCAACTGACTCATTTTGATGGTCCGTTCTCGCATCGGTATGAACGCCTTGATAATAGGCGGGAAGATAATCGGCACTAGTGCCATATATGAATACGCAGCCACGGCAATGGAACCGAGTAAATTCGGTGACAGTCGGCTGGCCAGGAAAATGGCCGTAGGCCCATCGGCACCACCGATGATGCCGATCGAAGCGGCATCCTTCAGAGAGAAGTTGATGATGTAATCTGGTGTGAAATGACTGATGACTACTGCACCGCAAAGAGCACCGAAGATGCCGATCTGGGCAGCCGCACCTAAAAATGCTGTCTTGGGGTTAGCAATCAGCGGCCCGAAGTCGGTCATTGCGCCGACTCCCATAAAGATAATCAATGGGTAGATGCCGAGGTCCACACCCATAAAAAGAATGCCCAGGATGCCATCCGGCCCAGCGATATCTGCCAAGGGGATATTGCTCATCACCGCTCCGAATCCGATCGGCAGAAGCAAGAGAGGCTCAAAGCCCTTGAAAATAGCCAAATAGACAAGTAGCAAGCCGACGCCAATCATCAGTACTCGGCCAATGCCGAGTGTCCAATCTAACTTGCTCATAACAATGAAGTTGTTCAAGCCGGTGCTTTGCCATAAGTTTTTCAGCATAGTGACCATACTGAATTCAGCCGGAGGACTGGGCATAACAGAGTCGTGGGCAATTACTTGAGGGAGAATTTTGAATAATACGTCGCCCTGTTGCAGTTCCTGACCTAATTGCAAATTCTCACCCAACTCGACTACCTTGCAGGCCATACCGCTCTTGATTTCCGGTTTGCTCCGAGAGGGGATGGCTTTGCCATTGGCATCTGTGCTGTAGGTGTTCTTGATTTTCAGGATAGCCATTTGCCGACCCGGGTTGATGTTCATCTCCTTGCGGATTGACACGTGGTAAACCGTCGCTGGATTGGGCCATTGATAAGTGACGGTGATTATGCCATTGCCATCTTGGACAATGCGGAAAAGACCGTCGTTGGTGTTGAAGTTCAACAGCGAATTCTCGAGCGAGAATTTTTCTTCGCAGCCTGGCAACAGCGCAAACGGCGCTGGTTTGTGCAGGTTGGCAGTCGGGCGATGTTGTTCAGTTTGGGCAAAGCAGGCAGTAGCCCCCAATAGGCTGATAATCAGCAGCAAGCAGATACTTGTGTATTTCATAAGTTAACCTCGTTTCTTAAAAAGAAGCAAAACCAGCCCGCAACCGTAAAATTTTTTCTTACGGCTGCGCTCTGCGATGGTCAGATAATGGCAACCACTTGGCCTGATTCGACTGTATCGCCATTGTCAACCAGTAAGGACTGGATTACGCCGTCTTGGGGGGCTTTGATCGGCTGTTCCATTTTCATCGCTTCCAGAATGATGATGTCATCACCAGTTTTAACCACTTGCCCGACGCTGGCTAGGACTCGCAAGACTGTCCCGGGCATCGGGACAGTGATTTCGATGCCACCGCCGTTGCCAGCTGCTTCCGGCGCAGCAATACTGGGGGTGATGCTGGTGACTGCAGGAGCGGCGCCAGCGGCGGCAGTGGCGGCAGTGGCTACTTCAACGTGATAAGGCTTGCCATTGACCACGACTGTGTAGGCGCCGCTAGAGCTAGAGCTGGCAGTTGGCGTAGCGGCTTTGGCA
>CAZUCG010000133.1:0-6957 GCA_964619145.1 uncultured Lentisphaeraceae bacterium
TTAAAGCAACATTGTAAAATATCATCCAGCCCAAGAAAATCAAGCTGTTGAGCGCAGAAATAATTTTTCGGCATTGTGTTTTTCGGGAAATTGCCCTCCTCGCCAGCAAAGTTTGCCGGGGGGGGCTATAATTTCTGTACACCAAGATAGCCCCCATCAATAATTAGGGAAGAGGCGTTGCCAATTTTTGGCTAACTGGGCGGTTATTTTGTCTGTTGTGATGCCGCGCAATTGGGCCAGAAAAACAATGATCTCCTCGACATCAGTGGGCAGGCTGAGGCCACCGCGCTTACTTTGGGGCGGGAGGTCCGGGCAATCGGTTTCGACGAGCAGTTGTTCCAGTGGGACGTAGCGGGCCAAATCGTGTAGGTTATGCGCGTTCGGGTAAGTCAGCGGACCGCAAAACGACAGGAACAGACCGCGCTCAAGTGCCTGCCGAGCAATTTCTCGACTGGCGTTAAAATGATGGCAGACGCCGTGGAGGCGAGTTATGCGCAAGTCTTTCAGGAGGGCGAAAAAGTCCGGCCAGGCTTTGCGGTTATGCAGAATCACTGGCAGAGAGAGACTCTGTGCCAAGAGCAATTGTTCGCTAAACGCAGTCTGTTGCTTGGCGGCGGCGCCTCGCCCTTCCCAGAAGTCCAGGCCTATTTCGCCAATGGCTATAATCTTGCTGGCTGCGGGGGCAGCGGTGATTGCTCGCCGCAATTCGGCAGGAGAATTCTCCTGCCAGTCGGCCACAAAAAAGGGATGGCAGCCTAATGCGCCATAGAGTTTTTCTTGTGCCGCCAGCCGAGTCACTTCGGGCCATTCGCTGACGCGAGCGGCGTTAACCAGCACGCCTTGCATCTGCTCTTGGCAGTCTGTCTGAATGCGGGTGATGCATTCAGACAGACGCGCATCAGCCAGATGGGCGTGGATATCATATAGCCCGGGTAGAAAAGTCATCTCATTTTTATTTCACCGTGAAGGTTTTTTCTGCTTTCAGGCCAGTATTGACGCTGGTCAGTTGGACGGTCCAGGTGCCAGGCTGGGCGTTCCAGGCAATTTGGCCGGTAAAATGACCGGAATTTCCCTCGCTGCGCATATTTTGGCTGAAGAGTCGCACGGGTTTCTGTTCAGAGTCAAGCAACTCTAGGTGGAAGACCAGCGGGCCGCTGCCGCCGGTGAGGACGTATTGCCCGGACAAGAGGGTCCCGCGTTGGACCACAGCCGGCACCTCGAGTTGCAGTCCGCTGGGCTGGCTAGGTATAATACTGTAGAGTTGGCTCCAGCCATCCACCACTTTGCAGGTGAAGGTATTGCCCTTGCCGAGGTATTTTCCCTCCCGCACGGAATAGATGTAGCCGTCGCAAGGCAGTTCAACCTTGACTTCGGTGAACTTCTCAAAATCGAAGCTCGTTCCCTGATAGTTGGTCTGAATCAGGCCAAAGACATAGTTCTGGCCATCTTGCCGCAGGATGGTCATACAGGGATAGAGCTCACCAGCTGTGGTGGTCACCTGGCATTGCGGTTGGATGCCGCTTTCCTGCAGCACGGTGCTGAAAATCGTGCGCATATCCTGGCAGAACTTCTCAGCCCCGGAAGCGATCATAGTAGTCTCGCCGCCGCCGCCGAGACTGATGTTCTGATAGCCACCAGGCATCAGGTTGGCCAGGATGGCCCGGCCTTGGCCGATTTTCTTTTCCCTGAAGACCGGCACGTCAGCTTCGGCAATGCGGAATTTCCCGCTGCTTCCTTTGATGTTTAACTCCTGGGCCACAGGGTCAATCGGCGCGCTGCAAGTCGAGAATAGCTGGCTGATGATCGGGTCCTCGATTCTAGAGCCGTGTTCATTGAAACGCCCCGGCGCGAAATCTGCCAGCAGGGTGCCGCCGCGTTCTACAAAGCGCACGAGGTTGGCTTTTTCCGCTCTGGAGAGTGCCAACACAGCCGGCAGGATCAAGACCTTGTAATTCTCAGGCACGCCGTGTTCCGCCAGCTCCGTGTAGGCGAAGAAGCGGAAGGCGATTTTAAGGTCGCTCAGCAGTGCATTCCAACTGTTTTGGGTCTGCTGCCATTCGTTGCTGCCGATGCTGCCTACTGCAGCAAAGAACGACGCGTGTGAATATAGCAGCGCGACCTCCGGCTTCTCCTGGGCGGAGAGGACCAGCTTACCCGCACCGCGCTTGATTTCTTGCAAGGTCTCGGAGTAACAGCGCAGGCTTTCCGTCGGGGTCAAATCGCCGAGCATAGCAGCGCCGTGCCAGTTGGGGATTAAGCCAGCGCCTTTGAACAAGTTGTCCCAAAGTGGGGTATGATTGTATTGCTCATAGCGGATGTTTGATTGAGTGTAACCGCCGCCCCATTGGCCGCCTTTGAACCCGGTGGGTGAGAAGCTGTGCACGAGTGTGCGTTGGATGCCGCTATAGTAGGCCAGGAATTCGAAGTGCTTCATCATTTGCACCCAATCATAGCCATAACCGGGATTCTGGGTGCCGGAGAGACCGGCTTTGGTGCCCGGAGTGGCTTCTTTTAAGGCGGAGATCACGCTGCCGCACCAGCCGTCAGCAAAGGTCTTGGACATAAACATCTTGTGGTCTAACCAGCGCCCCAAGCGGTTCTGATCGGTCAGTTCTTTGAATTGCACTGGTAGGACGTCTTGCCAATTTGGGAATTGCGACCCCCACTCCTGATTCAGCGCTTGCAGTGAGGGATAAATTTTTTGCAGATGCTCGCGGAATGCTTTCAGACAATGCTCTGAAAAGCAAACCGATTGTCCCAGTGCGGCCTCATCCTGCAGGAAATGATGCTTTATGTCATAGTAGCGGTAGTTCTGTTCAGCGGCAGTCTGGAAGATGGTCTCTCGGGCTTTTTGCTGCAGTTCCGGGTCGGAGAAGCAAGGTACGCGCACCGGATCGCTGATTGGGTCGCCCTCGTAAGATACTGCTGAGCGCCCGAAGACGCCACCGCTGCCGATGGGGCCAGGCGCCAAGTCCAGGTTGCGCAAGTTGCGGAAAATCCCATTCGAGATATTGTTCTGGCGGTAGCCGCTGGAAATCATATCGAACCCCAGGTCGCGCAGTACTTCGTTCATCGGCGGTCGGCTAATCCACATATATCCGAACACATCGTTGACATCTAAGGGCGGTCCGGGGAGGGAGATCTCTTCCCAGCGCCGAGCCAGCACCTGGCCGTCTTTTTTGACCTGCAGCGCGATACGGCACAAAGTAGTGAAAGGTCCGGGCAGAGAGACAGAGAAGGCATTTTCTGCCTGAGCGATTTGGCTTTTTCGGGCAGTCTCCCGGAAATCCATATCCTCGAAGATGCATTCCAGGGTCGCGCCTGCTGGCACAGGTGCGATCTTGACCGTGAAATTGATCGGCTTGGTACGCTCGAAGATACGGTCGGCATTGGCGAATTGCGCGGCTGCGATTACGCACGTCTCGGGGGTGTCGAAGCGGTAAGCACCGGCATCCAGGATTTTGCCGTCGGCATTGAGGAGACGGTAATGCACGATATGGGGGCCGCCAGGCAGGGCTCCCAGTAGGGCAATGTTTACGCTGTTTTCGCCTGCCACGAGCTGGCAGATTTGGCTGAGCGTCGCGTCGCGTTCACGGTTCAGACCCCGGAAATCCAACTCCAGGGTTGCTTCGGCAGCAGTCTTGGCGGTGACTTGGAATTGCAACGACTGCTCAGTCGCCTCGACTTGGCTGACGCTGGCAGTTGGCGAGACGTTGGCGAGTTGCCGCAGTGTCCGGCAGATGGTCAGGTAGGTGTATTCCCAGAACGGGAATTCGCGGCTGTAATAGGAATAGTGGATGAGTCTGTTCATTTCGGTGGGCACAGCGGGGTTAGCGCGCAGTGCATTCTGGTTGAGAATTGCCACCGGAGCGTCCCCTCGTTGCCAGAATTGCAGGAAATTGCTTATTGCTCTGTTGGAGATGGGAGCCATCTTGGGGCTAGCCACCACATTGGCAGGCAGAGGTAAGGGCTGCCCAGATAGCGATTCCGGGACGCTGACACAATCCAGGAACAATATAGCCGCACCGGAAACCTGCATACTTTGCAAAATTGCCACGAATTCCGGCTGGATCTGGTTGCTGAAATTGATGCCTTGCACCACCACTAGCTGTGGGATGCTAGTGAGCCCACGCAGGCGTTCCAGCACGTATTCCTCCAGTACCGGCGCCATAGTTGCGCCATTGACCCCAAAAACACCGCTGCTGTTGATGTTCTCAATTTTTCGGAGTAGCGGGATAAAACTGTAGTTCAAGTCCATCCGCTGGGAGAGTTCCACAATAGTACGGCGGGTGGTATCCTCTGGCGAGCCGTTGATGGCGCTTAGATAGAGCAGCTCGGGCAGGGCATCGGCACTGGGCGAGAACCATTTTTCGTGCCCAGTAACCGTCTCGTGGGAAATCTTCTCCAGTTGGTCCAGGGGCTTGTAGAAGCCGAGCAGCAATTGCCGGCGCAGGAATTCCAGCCGTGAGACGGGTTTTGCCGGGATGTCTTCCGGGACAATCACGATATTGTCGAGCAGCATAATTTGGCCTGGCTGGTAAGTCTTGCAGTACACCTTTGCGCTGACTGCGTCTTCTGGAGCCAGGAAGGTCTTTTTGAATTCTGTCCAGGGATAGCTCTCTTTGCTGGTTTTCAGGCTAATCCGCCGGTCCCTGATTTCTTTGCCGCTGGCATCCTGGAAAGACAGGGCGATATTGCTGCTTTCACCGACTAGGTTATCAACTTTAGCCCAGCCGCTGACAGTGCAGCTGCGGCCAGCCTCGGGAATAAACTCGAAATCGAAAGTCGAGCGGGCCTTGCTATCGCTCATTTCAATCCGCAGACAGCGCGAGTCGTCTCGGCCGCCGCTGGGCTCCCAAAAGAAGGCCGGATTTGTCTGGGCATATTCTTGTTGACGAATAAATCCATCTGGAAAATCCGCGCTCGGGGATTTTTTTTCAAAATCGCCGTTATAGTTCAGTCGCGGCCCGTCGGCAAATTCGGTGGGGTCATAACTGACTTGGCTTTTGCTACCGAGGTTGATGCGGAATGCGAAGTCCAGATTTGCGAGGACGGCATCCTGGTGTCGGCTGGCGAGGGCGTAGCCGTCCTGGAATTTGGAATACTGCACGCCTTCGGGGTTGAAGCCAGGGACTTTGAGCAATACTTGCACTTCTTCATTGTCGAGCTTGCGGGCAGAAAACGGGACGTCTCGGTCGGGCATCGGTTGCCCATTGGCTATCTCCAGCACGCTGATCTGTTCCGGGTCGGTCCCAGCTGGAAACCGAACGCTGCGGATGGAGGTATGGCTCTGGCGTTTGACGCTGATATCGACGAAGCTCGAGGACACTGTGTCTTGATTGCCTTTGGGAAGTATGCTCTTGCCAGCCGGCAAGTTGCCACTGTGAATAAGTGGATACAAAGCCGGCTTGCCGATTTGTTCGTTGACTTGTAGTTCCTGACTGGAGGCCGTCTTGATTAGAGCCGGGATGTCAGCGGAGAAAGTCAATTCCACGGTGAAGCTGTAGCTGTTGCCCGGTGCAATCTTATCCTCCCGTATAAACCACTCCTGGGTAAATACGCCTTTGCCAAACCATTGGAAAAATGCCGAGAGGCGTTGCGGGGGGAGGGTAAAAAGCCCGCCTTTGCCGTCCTTGCCGGCAAAGGCTAGCCAAGAATAAGCAGGCTGCAGGCCCCATTCGTTACTGGTAGCAGTGCCGGGGTAGGAGATTTCATAGAGGCCATCCTGACGGTGCTGATAAAAAACATTGCCCATACCGACGTCGTCCATCCGACGGAAAAAATTTCGCGAGGTAATTCCGGCTGATCGTTCTTGTTGCCCTATATTGGTCAGCTGATAAATGACTTTGCAACTACTGCCTTGGGCGGGGAATTGGTAGGTCTTGTGCAAGCGGATGAAATTCAGCCTCGAGACGCCGCAGGCCGTAAAGGTCACCTCAGCGCCTTGCGCATCATTATGCCATTTTTCGACTTCATAGCGCAACTTGCCGAAGTCCTCCATAGTCTCCTTCTGTTCTTCCGAAAAATATAGCCGGTCATAAAACGAGCCATTGTTGGCTAATGGCTGGGTGTAGGTGACCCCGTCGTATTCTAAGGCGACCAGCTTGCCGCCGATGGGCGTCAGGACGGCCTTGAATTTTCCGGCTGTCAGTGGGAAATTAGCTGCGCTGAGAAATGGACTCAGAGCAGCCAGGAACAGACAAAGAAAGGACTTGATGCGCATTTTTTTCTCCAGGAAGATTAAATACTAGTGCTTTAATTACTCAATTATTACTAAAATTGTGCCAGCTCATAATCAGGTCCAGCAGATGCCTGGGATTGCCACTGGGGAAGTATTGAATTATAAGGCTGAAGAGAGTTGCCTGCAAATGGATGTTTTAGGGCAGTCATATTTGGCCGCAAATGCCAGCTCGCAAAATATTATCTTGCGCGAGCGTTTTCTCGTCCTGAGGTTCTTCGCCAGCAGTTCTCTACCAAGCTAATGGCCCGGGGTAATTCATACTCCAGAATTTAGAAGTCCGGTTATCGGCATAATCGGCATAGAATCTCGGTCCGCCGCGATACGGGAATTGTCCTAGTCTCAAGGCTTCGACGTGGGTATCGCCAAAGAGGAAGTTGGCGGTGTTGTTATGGCGCAAGTCCACTACGCCATTGCTGCCGTTAGTCGCGTCATAGCGTGAAGTAGCCAAGACACATTCTGAATTAATGTAGGGCGCCCCCCAGATATCCGCCATCATACAGAAGGACGATAAGTGTTGCATCCGCGAGACGGGATAGGGGTTGTTACCATTAAAATTCTGTGAATTCACGGCATAAGAATACATAAAGCTATTCTTTTGAAAATATGGACAGGAGGCTGGTTCCGCTGACCCACAGAACATTTTATGGCGATATTGTTTGCCGTCATAAATTCGGAAGGCACCCATTGGGGCTGGGCCGGAGCCGCGGGTTTCAGCG
>CAZUCG010000134.1:0-6948 GCA_964619145.1 uncultured Lentisphaeraceae bacterium
CACAACTTGTGTGGTGCAAATTTCATAAGACAAGCATCATTTTCAGGTCCCAACTTCAAGACGTGACCAAGCGATTATACTTAATATAATACGGCGTGGTTCAAAAAGGCCTGTTTCCGGGTAAACAGTCGTGCAGGCAAATGGCCTGGCAGCACTGGACAAGCTGGGAGGCAAAGTGTAACTTTGTTTTGCAGCACGCTAATAATACAGATTAAGACGTAATATTTCGAATGTCACTGATTTCTGTACTTGTTCTGATTTGATCCAGGAAAACGGAGAGTTCGAAAATCCTTGCCCCGTTTGTTTGCCAGCATTAATGATGGGAGAATTTTTTGATGAAATCAAGTGGCTTTGAGTTGATCAGGCGGAAGTTTGACTTAGTCCTCACGCTTATTCTAGGATGTACTTGTCTGAGTGCTGGCAATCTTTTGCAGCACGGCAGCTTTGATGGGGATTTTTCTGCCGCAGAATTTCGTACCAACGGCGGTAAATTCAGTGTGTTCACAGAAGAGCTGACCTGGAATCGTTGTGGTAAATTGGAGATTGACCGGGTGTATGAGTCCGATGGGGAGAAGAAGCATTCTGCCTCGGTCTGGATCGGGGCGGATGGTAAATTGTCGGGGTTCCCAGTCAAGCCGTCAACCAGATACCGTTTTTCCTTGGAAGTTCGCGGCGAAGTTGCTGGTGATGCCGGTGTCAGTGCTGTTTACTGGCACGGTGATGATATTTGGAAAGATTATAAAACAGTGCCGACCAGCTTGGGCAGATTCACGGTTCAGAAGGGCTGGACTCTGTACAAAGGGACATTTGTCACGCCTGCGGACGCGAAACGAGCCGCATTAAATCTACAGGTCTGGGAAAGCTCGAAGCACGGTCCTTTGCGCTATAAAGTGGGCGATTCAATTTTGTTTGACAATATTGAAGTTTATGAGAACACCCTCAATTTAGGTGAAGTTGGCGGCAGGGAGGACTCGGTGGTCGCTCCTCTCTGGAAAGCGGCCAATGCAGTTATAACCGAAAGTAAACTTTTGCTTGACGGCCACTTACAGGAATCCGCCTGGGCAGAAGCGGTGGAATATGGCGGTTTTTTTCTGATTGGGCAGAGTGGTGCCGCGGGTGCGGATACCAGCTTCAAGCTGTTGAGGGATCAGGAAAATCTTTATCTGGGTATTCGTTGTCAGGAGCCGGAGCAGGTCATTGCTGGCAAAAGTGAAGACAATAAGGCCATCTGGCAGGACGATGTCATCGAAGTGTTTTTTGGGCCAGTTTCTTCTGACCGTGCGCTGAGTCAGTTTGTCATCAGTGCAGGGGGAGGGCGGTTTATGGGCTATGGCAATGAAAGCCGCCTGCCGCTGGATTATTCCGCCTGGGAGGGTAAAAGCATCACCGGACCAGGCTTCTGGCAGGCTGAATTGCGCCTGCCATTGCGCCTGCTTTCAGCAGAGGGAAATTTTCCGGCTGGCAGTATGCTTTCTTTCAATATTGCTAGGCAACGTCGTGCGGCAAAGGAGCTCTCCAGCTGGAATCCCCTGAAAGAATCTTTTCACGAGGTGGACCATTTCGGCAAACTGGTTTTTGGCGATTTTCATATTGCCCTGGCTCAATTAAGTGGCAAGGAGGTCCAGCCTGGTGTCGAGGCCGAGGAATTCGTCCGGCAGCTGGATGCTCTGGCGCAGCAGCAAATGCAGGAGAAATATGCCGGCGTTGCGGACCGGAAGTTTTCCTTGGCCGTGGTTTCCCCAGTTAGCAATTTTGCCATTCCATTCATTCCGGATGAGATTTTTCAGCCGGCTGAAGCAATCAAGGTTCGAGCCGCAGTCAATGAATGGAAGGGAGTGCCGATTGCGCTGGCTAATTTGACGGCCGAGGCAGCGGAATATCAGGTCATTCTGGAGACCTGCGGCAAGTATAACGGCGAATATGGCCTGGAGGGTTTTCCCAAATCGCAGTTTACGATGCGCCAGGCGGTTCGTTTCAAGGACAGTGATAAGGATGTCGGCAGTCTGCGTTTTGACCCTTTGCCTGAAATGAATCAGGCCTGCACTGTGACGGTCCTGCCCAAAGAAGCGGGACTGATTTGGTTGGATTTTGATACCAGCGGCGTTGCCCCCGGCAGCTATCAGGGACGTTTGCGGGTCATTCCACTGAGCGAACCGGCCAAATGGGAAAGCATCAATGGCGCTTACTGGGAAAGAAAATATACTGGATTTATGCAGGATATTCCCTTTACCCTGGAGGTAATGCCGATTGAGCTAAGCCGGGACCCAGCCATCCCGATGGGCTTTTTTCAGGCAGCCGACAATGAAAACTGCTTTCAATTGATGCTGCAGCTGGGGACCAGAAATATCGGGCTGTCGCCTTGGTCATTCAAGTTTCCAGTCGAAAACGGTAAGTTGCTTGCTGACCAGAGCACCGATGCCCTGCGCGAGATTGATAAAACCGTCAGCCAGCATGAGGAATGGGCCCATAAATATGGGGTTCGACTGACCTATTTCATTGGTTTCTCAGCCTATAATGCTTTTACTCAGGTTTTCGGGGTCACGAGGAATGCTGAATTGGCCCGACAGCTGTGGCCGCAATGGGTCAAAGCGGTTGATGCATATATGAATTCTCTCGGAGTGGAATCAGAGCGGTATGTCATAGAGACCTGGGATGAACCACATCCGGATAAATTTCCGGAACTGCTGGAATCGCATCAGTTGGCCAAAGCGGTCGCACCAAAGGTACGCCTGACTCTGACTCTGGGAGCTCATATCCTTTCAGCAGCACAAATGACCGGATTAGCCGATTTGACCGATGAGTGGACGTTGTGGTCAGATGGCTATTTTTCCCGCTCAGAACACCTGCAGCTGATCAAACAGCTGCAGCAACGAGGAGTGCTGATCCGGCATTATACCTGCGACACCAGTATGCGTTCCTCACTGCCGCGACGGTACCGGCGCAACAACTGGTTTGGTGAATATCACCAGCTCGACGGGAATGAAATGTTTCACTTTGCCGATACGTATGGCGGACGCGGGGCCTCCGACTGGAAAGTCACCACGGGCGGAGGAATTGTCTATAAACTTTTTGCAGAATACCTGCCATCAATTCGCTTTATGGCATTGCGCGAAGGTATGACGGATGTCAAATATCTGGCAAAACTCCGGCAATTGGGCCCGGGAAATCCGGAGGCGGAGGCCTTTCTGGCCAGTGCTGCACGCCGGGTAGTGGTGGATTTTGGACATGATCCAAAAATGCCGGACCTGGTTCGTAAGGAGGCTGCGGAGTTGATACTGAAATTGCAGAAAAAATCAACCCCGGAATAGTAAATGGGCTGACGCCCGTAACCCAATCTTTAACCCCGAAAAACCTAGGCCTGGAGCGCTAGCCCACAGCCTGGGTAAATTGTAAGTTGTAAGGGAGCTCGTCTATCCTATCCATTCCAGGAAAATCTTTTTCGAAAACAAGAATTCGTCTGCTCGTAAGACGGGAAAACGAAAAGATTTCATTTCCGCTTCAGAAAAAATGCTGATCCGCAGTAGCATCTGAAATTCAAGCCATTCAACCTCGCAAAATATGGAGAAAATCAATGAAAACACAATCTGAAAGAGAAACGGTCGCAATGCTAAAAATCTGGCCTTTTCGGCGCTTCGATTTTACTCTTATTGAACTGCTCGTGGTGATTGCCATCATCGCCGTTTTGGCGAGTATGCTGTTGCCAGCATTGAATAAAGCCAGGATGAAAGCCCAGGCGATTCAATGTATTTCCAATCTGCGCCAATATATGGCGGTGCATCACAATTATGCCGACGATTATGATGGTTTTTTTCTGGGAGCGTATTATGATGGTCAGACCCCTTATCCGGTTTATAATCCTTTGCAATATATGCAAGTTAGGAAAATCACCAAATGTCCAAGCACCCAGGATTACACCTCCACCAACAATTATTGGGGATATTCTTCGAAAGCAGGTTCTGCCAACGCCACGGTGAACCCTGCCTTAAGAGGTGCAAGCTTCTTTTACCCCTCGAACCAGACCACACGACGCATCTATACTATCAACAGTAAATTGATCCGCCAGCCCTCTAAGTATTTCCATAATGGCGACAGCCGCCGGGCCGCCCCCAACCACCACCAACAATCCGCTAGTGCCTATATTTACGCCACCCCCGGCGAGTACAGCCGTATCTATATGGCGCACTCGCAAAAGGCTAACCTGAATTTTCTGGATGGGCATTGCCAAGCTGTGACTCCAGCGGAATTTGTGGATACGTTATTGACCGATTGGAAAAAAGACAACTGGAACGGGGTGTCAATTCAATGGATGGCGACTGGTGGCGTTCAAATGACCAGCCCCTGGAAATATTACACCGGACTTTAAACAACCGCAATAGGGAAAAAAATGATACGGAAGAAAAGGTTTTTTGTCTTCGGACTTCTTGCGGCTTTGGCGGTGTGCGCTCAAAATCTGATTGTCAATGGTGACTTTAGCGCCAGCCCAGCTAATCTCTCCCCGGAATGCAGGAGCAACGGCGGCGTCATCGCCTTGTATACCGAAGATTTGACCTGGAACAAATGCGGTCAGCTCAAGGTGGACAAAATCACCAGGACGCCAGATGGTTATGAAACCGTCGGTTGCGCCGTCTGGATCGGCGGCGGCAAGAACAACCTGCATAATGACAATCCGGGAGGTTTTGCGTGCAAACCGGATACCGTTTACCAGTTCTCACTCGATATTCGTGGTACCGCTCCGAACGCCTCGGTTGCCGCGGTTGAATGGAGTGCTGGCGCCGGTCTCTGGAATTTAACGCCTAGCAAGACTTCCGTTGGCGGTATCGCAGTCCAACCAGATTGGACTTACTACAAAGGTACATTCAAGACCGGGGCGGAGGCCGTCCAGGCCGCTCTTTACCTGCAACTCTGGTGGACTACGAAACACGGGCCGATGAAGTTTAAAGTGGGAGACTATCTTCTTTTCGACAACGTCGTAATCACCGAACAGACAGCAAACCCACTGTTATCTCCAGTCCCAGCAGAGCTGGAAAGCGAACTGAAAATCAGCAAAACTATTTTTTCAGCGAATGGAGTATTTGAGGATTTCGTGATTTTTAAGAGCAATGAAAAGCCTTCGGCGGAAACTAGGGTGGAGGTTTCTTCCGATAAGACCGGGATTCAGCTCAAAATTGACTGCCTGGAACCGCTGCAGATCACCCCCGCCGGCAATGGAATTTGGAGCGGCGATGTGGTGGAAATCTTCTTCGGGGATAAATCAGGGGACCGAAGATTGAGTCAGTTTGTGCTCGGACCGGACGGGACGAAGTTCTCCGGACGAGGTAGCGGCGTTGATCTCAAGGCGGATTGGCAAGCCAAGACTTCGGTTGCAGAAGGCAGCTGGCAGGCAACTGTGCACATCCCTTTTTCTAGTTTAGGCTGGATGAACCCTGAAAATGGTGAAACCATCGCTTTCAATGTTGCCCGACAGAGAAAAGCAGCCAATGAGCTGCAAACCTGGGCGAAAGTGAAGGTCTCGTTTCACGACGTTGAAAACTTCGGACGTCTGCTGCTCGGTCAATATCCTGACGGTATGACCCGTGCTCAATATGAAATCGCACAAGCCCAGCAAGAGGCCGCGCTGCTGAAAGAAAAATTCGAGAAAAATGCCCAAAAGCCCTTTCTTGTTGCACCAGTACAAATCACAGCTGATTTTTCTGTCCCATTTTTGCCGGACGCCGTCTTCAATGTTCCGGAAAAAATTGAGTTAAAAGCAGCCATCAATGAGTTCAAACCGCTTGCGCTGGCCATTGCTAACACTACCGGGAAAACGGTTGAATACCGGATTGTCGTGGAAACAAAACCGGCCAAAGGCGAAAACAGATTCGATTGGCAGGACGGCAAGCCGTTCCCGGGCGTGACCCTCCGGC
Organism: uncultured Lentisphaeraceae bacterium; assembly: GCA_964619145.1. Taxonomy (GTDB): domain Bacteria; phylum Verrucomicrobiota; class Lentisphaeria; order Oligosphaerales; family Oligosphaeraceae; genus JAAZIZ01. Next base: position 5,904 of record CAZUCG010000134.1, read on the forward strand.
AGGGCCTGCGGATGCGCGATTCAGGGCTTGCAGAGCATTCGCTGCTTGACCCGCTACCCCGGCTGAATGAGGCCTCTACAATATCCGTTTCGGCAAAAGAGGCGGGGCTCCTCTGGCTAGATTTCGATAGCACAGACCTGAAACCGGGAAACTATGAAGGTAGAATCCGTATTATCCCATTGAACGGAAAAGGGAAGTTCAGTAAAGCCGGATACGGCTATGGGAATCTCGATTATTCCGGCGAAATAACCGACGTGCCGTTCGCGTTGCAAATTTATGATCTCGAATTGAGCAAAGAACCTGACATCCCTGGAAATTTCTTTTCGCCGCCGTTCAACCAGGAAGTTAAAAGACTGTTGGCAGAAGCCGGAATGCGGATTTTCCAGATCAACCCGTGGTCGTTGAATTTCCCCTTGGAACAGGAAGAGCGTTTCAAACCAGAGGCAGCGACGGCGCAGCGAACCCTAAATCTGTTTCCCGAATTATCCGGACAGAAATTTTTCATTGGCTACAGTTGTTACCATACATTCCTCCAGCTCTATAGAAACAAAGCCGAACTCTGGCCGGAATGGATGAAAACAGTGGCCCAGTTTATGAAGCAGAATGGCGCTGATCTGAAGAACTGCTATGTCGAAGTGTATGATGAACCGGACCCGAAAAACTTTGCTGAAATTCTCCAGGTCCTGCGCGCTGTCCGAGAGGCCGTGCCAGAAATGAAGTTGACCATAACTCTCGGCGCACATATTATGTCTGCGGAACAAATGGAAAAGCTGCACCCCTACGTCGATTGCTGGATCCTCTGGAGCCACGGATATTTCAGCAGGCCGGAACACCTTGCATTTATCCGCAAGGCACAGCAGGAAGGCCGGGAAATCGGGCACTACACCTGCGATACCTCTCTGCGTTCGTCGCTTGACCGTAACTACCGACGCAATGCCTGGTTCGGAGAATACCACAAACTCGACATCAACGCGCTCTACCAGGGCATCACCGGATTGCGGGAATGCATCTGGAAAGGAACGCCCGCAGGAGAAATCCTTTACCA
>CAZUCG010000135.1:0-6934 GCA_964619145.1 uncultured Lentisphaeraceae bacterium
TGCATTGGCCGGCAGGATAGCTATATTAGCAAGCTTGTGGTCTGCTGGCCCCTTTGCATACTATTGTCGGCAGCCATTGGATTCGTTTGTTAGCCTGGAGGTCATTTATGCGCAGAAAATTCACCCTTATCGAGTTATTGGTCGTAATTGCTATCATCGCAGTACTGGCCTCGATGCTATTACCAGCATTGGCGCAGGCGCGTTCGGCGGCACAGCGCACATCGTGTCTGAATCTCACCCGACAAATGTATTTTCCATTCCAGACCTACACAGAAGAATATGACTCCTGGATAGTCGCGTCCGCCCCAGCGAATCCTAAAGGCAGCGATAGCAATTACGCTTATACCCAATATTGGTGTGGGCTCTTCGGCTATCTAGGCTACTACGCCGGTTGCCGAGCGGGACAAACCAGTTACTACGCTGTGCCGCAATGCAATAACTTTATTTCCTGCTCTACTTCCAAGAATTTGCGGTCCGGCATCGGCTATGATGGCCAATACGGCCTGAAGATCGGCTTCGGCATCAATAATTTCATCGCCGGGATCAGACAAACGGATGGTTTTTTCCGCAGGGTAAGCGGCTCGACCTACCGCATCAGCAATTTATCTAATGTGCCATATATGGCAGAAGGCGCCCGTTATTATCTTACCGACAGCAACCCGGAAAAACGGGTTTTCCCACATTCTGGGCAGGGTTCGTACTTGTTTATGGATGGGCATTCCGCCTCTTATACCCTCAGCCGAGCCTTGGCACCATCTTGGACATACTGGGTTTACGGCCGGAAAAACTGGAATTGATCGCGAGTTCAGGCTGTTTTGTTTATGGAACCGACGATAGCCTGTTTTGCCTCGGCTGTTATTCACGGACAACGTACAAATATTACCACTATGCGCATATTCTTTTTTGCCCTCTGTTTGTCGGGACTGGCTTTTGCTACTGGCGAAATGCTGATTAATGGTTCATTTGGCAATGGCCTGCGTGGCTGGCAAGCGCATTATTTTGGTGCGCAGAAGCCTGATTATCTGTCCCTGGAAGTAGTTGAAGGCGTCGGTGGTGATGACAACTTTGGTCTGCGGGTCAACAAAACGGCAGACGGTCCGGCAGTGTTGATCAACACCTCTTCGCCCAAGCTCAAATCGGAGACGCCATACCGCTTCAAGTTCTCCTACCAAGCGCGAGCCACAGTTGACGATGCCAATGCGCCAGTACTGCTTTGCCGGCTGACCATCAGCGGCAGCAAAGACGGCAAGCCACACAACCGCTACAAATGGCTGCGCTGCCAGAACTCCGCCACCTGGGCTGTCGCCGACACTGGGCCGCTGGACTTGGTCACCCTGCCCGACTTCAAAAACTTGCTGATTACCTTCTTTTTTTCCGGCCAAGGCGAATACCTGCTCGATGATATCTCACTGCAAGAGGTCGATATCCAGGCACCTGTCTTGCAAGCCGCCGGCCAGAAGCTGTATTACAAACCACGGGCCCATAACCGCGACTTGCCGGCCGAGCCCGGCACTCTGCCGGCGCCGCTGGCGATTTACAGCCGCAATCCCGGTGAAATATATCCCGACAGCATCCCCAGAAGTGATGAGCTGCTGACGGGAATTACTGGCTTGGCAGTCCCTGGCGAGTACATCACGCGTTATTGCGCCTTATATACCTCTGCCGACGTCACTCTGGGATCAGTACAAGTCAGCGACTTGCGCTCAACAGAGGGAGAGACCATCTCCGGGCAGCATTGGCAAGTCTATCAGGTCGAGCACCTGACCCGCTTCGCCCGCCGACCATACTATCGCATCATCCCTGAACGACTGCTGGATTGGACCGCTGGCACGCTGACAGCCGGCCAGAATCGTATTATCTGCCTGCAGGCCAAAATCCCAGCTGGGCAGAAGAGCGGCCTTTACCACGGTCAGATCAGCCTGACAGAGAAGATGACACTGCCTTTTACTCTGGAAGTGTTGCCATTCTCGTTGGAAAAACCGGCGGTGGACTACTTGATGTATGCCTCAGTGGTTTACCGCCACGACCGCCTGTCGGTCAAGGAGACCACCCGGATGCTGGCAGAAATCCGAGCCTTGGGCATCAATGGCATTGTCCACCACGGCGGCATCTGGGACGAACCGACCTTGCAAAAATACTGTAAAATGTTATCGGCTGCCGACCTGACCGGCACCGCTATCCTGGACTTCGGCAGCGTGCTGGAAAATCACGTCTACCGCCGGTTGAACAACAAACAAGCGCCTGATCCAGACAAGAAGTACCTGGAAAATTACGACCACCCTGAAATCCGGGCCGGCTTCCAGGAATACTTAGAGAAGTTCTCTGGCTGGTTCCAGCAATACGCGCCTGGGCAAGTGTGGTATTACCAAGGTTTCGACGAACCGGCCTTCTTCGGTATGGAACGCGTGCTCTGGCAATATCCGCTGGCCAAGGCAGCTGGGGTAAAAGTCTCGGGGACGGTTTACGCCTGCCCGGCCTTACGGCAATTAGGCAGCAATATCGACTTAGCGCTACTGTCTTATCGTTCTGCCCAAGAAGAAAAAGAATTCCAGGCCGTCAGCCAGGAGACTGGTGTCAAGTATTATCTGCTTGGTGCTGGCTCGTACTTCCAGCAACAGGGATTCGTCGCGGTTAACCGTTATCTAGCTGGGGCATACTTGTTTAAGCTCGGTTTGCCGGGACACGTCTCCTGGAGCTACCAGTACCACTGTGACGAATTCGAGCAATTGAAGATCGCATATAACTTAGCTTGGCCACGACAGGACACTGATGCCCGAAGAAGTGACAGCACCTTGCAGGCAGAAGGACTGCGTGAGGGCATCCTGGATTACCGTTTCCTGCAAACTTTCCGCAATCAAAAAACAAGTCCTGAGGAGCAAAAACGCGGCGAGGGGCTCCTGCAACGACTGCTCAGCGAAATCATCCCCTGGCAGGAAGATTTCGAACCCGGCAGCGACAGCCTCAGCACAGCAAATTTCGACAACCGCTTGCAGGATAATCTGCGATTGCTACTAGCCCGACAGATCACCGCCCGGCTGCAAGGCGAGAAACCACTGGATTATGACTGGTCCTGGATACAGGAGCAGGACGGCAAGACGCTGCAAGTCGTGCGGTATCCGCTACTCTGGAACGCCTCTTCCGGACAAGTGGCAGTCTGTAGACTACTTGAAGCAGAAGCCTCAGGCCCTGTCTACTGTACGTTAGTCAATCGTGCAGGACAGACTTGGACCGGAACAGCCATTCAACCCCGGAACGGCTGGGTATTTGTACCGCTGCCAGACGCGCCAGCCGACGCCTATAGCGCCGAATTCCGCCTAGGCCAAGATTGTGTCCGCCGGAAACTCCTAGTAGTACGCTGAGCACAGCAGAGATTTTCGCAACATTTCGCAGTTCGTATTTTATCATCTTATGGAGAGACGAGTATGTTAAAATTCTGGCTCCCAGCCATCGTTCTTGCTATCAGTTTGGCGCTTTGGGCTGACCCGCCCTTGCCGATTGCGCTAGAGGAATCGGCGGAGGTCACTTGGGGTGGGCGGACCTTTCACTACCTGCCGCGCTATCTTTATCCCGACCCGCCCTTGGCGGTGACGGCCGACGGGCCGCTGCTATATCAGCGCAACCCCGAGGAAATTTATCTCGCGAGCGTCCCGCAACCGGAAGAGTTGCTGACCCGGTTGGATAAATTCACTTTCCCTGGCGAATATTGCGGACTATATTTTACCGTGCACGCACCCGTCGCCCTCGATTTGCAAGAGGTGACTGTCAGCGGTTTGGGCGAAAACTGGGAAATCTTTGAAGTAGTGCATTTGCCTAGGATTAAACGCCCCCCATTTTATCAGATCATCCCGGAGCGCCTGGATGACTTCGCGGCCCGCACCATCCCAGCCGGCCGGAACTGTATCATTTACCTGCGAGCAAAAATTCCCTCGACGCAAGTAGGTGCGCGTTTAACGGGACAGATCGCGCTGCAGTTTGCCGATCGACCGAGGCTATCTTTGCCAGTACAGCTGACAGTGGCGCCATTCACACTGGACCAGCCTGAGGCGCACTGGCTGATGTATACCGCTGCAAACTATTTGCCTTACAACAAAAAGACGGATAAGATTCGCTTCCTCCAAGAGATCAAGGAACTCGGCGTCACCGGCATCATCCACCACGGCGGACTCTGGAACGAGTCAGCCGTGCAGAGCTTGTGCGAAATGCTCAATGCCGCCCAACTTGACGGACCGCTAATCATCGATTTCGGCGCCGGACTAGAGCATCACATTATCAAACGGCTGACCGGCAAAAACGTCGCCAATCGCCGCAAAGTACCATATGACGAATGCGCCGATCCGCGCATAGCTGAAGAATTCGTACGCTTCCTGACCGACTTTTCCGCTTGGATGACGAAACACCGTCCAGCGCGAAAGTGGCTCTATCAAGGCATTGATGAGCCGCATATCAATGGCCTGATGGCTCAGGCTCAGTGGGAGTACCCGCTGGCCCGCAAGGCCGAGGTCAAGACTTCTGCCACCGTCTATCCCTACGCATCGGTCAAAGACTTCGGTGACCTGCTGGATGTGGCCCTGAACAACTTCCCGGCCTACAGCCCTAAAAAAGCCCAGCCGTTTTTGGAGTTGGCGAAAGAGCGCAACATCGCGTTTTGGGGCATTATGGGCGGCAGTTACATCGAACAACAAGGCTACTTGATGGCCAACCGCTACAAAGCCGGCTTCCTGTTTCTGAAAAGCGGTATGCCTACCAGCGTCTATTGGTCTTACAGCGTGTATCAAAATGAACAAGAGACGGGCAAGACTTCTTACTGCCTCGGTTACAAGCGTGAAGACACCAGCAAACGAATGTGCGACTCGACTCTTCAGGCCGAGAGTCTGCGCGAGGGCATCCAGGATTACAAGGTGGCCGCGATGTTAAAGAAGCTGATTGCCCAAGCCCAGGTGCAGGGCCTGACAACCGAAGCGGCCCGTAGCCAAAAAGTCTTCGATTACGTCATCAATGAACTCACACCTTGGGTAGACGAATGCATTATGGCCACAGACGCCTTAGCTGAACGAAATCTCGACAATGCCCAACTGGAAACTATGCGGCTGGCTTTGGCCACGGAAATCATCCGCCTGAAAGGAGCACTGTAATGAAAAATATTCCTCCCCTACTACTCGCCGCCTTGGCTTGGCCAGCACTGTTGACCGCAGCGGATAAAGCCGAAAAACTACCGCCGCCGGAGGCATCCCTGACCGCGACTGCAGTGCCGCCAGTTATCGACGGAAATTTTACTGAGGCGACTTGGCAAAATGCGGCGCGGCTTGGAGATTTCAAGCTCAACACCACCCCCGTCCTGGCACAGGCCGAGAGCACGGTATTAGTGACCTATGACCGCGATAACCTCTACGTGGGCTTTATTTGTCGAGAGCCAGAGTTAGCCGCCAAACTGCAGCGCCCAATGGCAGAGGAGCGAGACGGCAAGGTCTGGGAAGATGAGTGCATAGAAATTTATATCAATGACGCCTCACGTAGCACAGAACAGTATCACGTCTTGGTAAACCTGCAGAATACTGTGATGGATTTATATTCCGGCGAGAAATTCCGGCAGCGGAAGCCAGTGGAATGGAACGGCAAATGGCAGAGCGCCGTGGCCTTAGGGCAACAGGAATGGCGAGTCGAAATGCAAATACCATTCGCGACTATCAATTTTCCCGCCGAAGCCACGGAATTACGGGTGAATTTCTGCCGGGAGCGCTATGGCGCCAGCGGCGAAATCTCCAGCTGGAGCTGTCCCTACGGCGATTTCGACAAACCGGAACGCAGCGGTGTCTTGAAAAACATCATCCGTACCGGCATCCCCAAAATCGCGACTCTCTCCTGGCCGGATGACAGCACTTGGGGTGAGCAAAATCTCGCTCTGCAATTTGCTGCGCCCTTGAACGGCACTTTAGTTCTCTTGCAGCATACGGAAGGTCAGTTACTGCCCATCGCCGAGGGGCAAGTACAGCAGGGGAAGATAGCTCTGCCGTATTTCCTGGAAGAACCGGGCCGATATGTTTTCCTGCTGGGCTTTCAGGAACAAGGACAACAGGAGAGTGTCCTCTTCGCTGCCCATAACCAGCTTAATCCGGCATTATTCAGCTTGCACAAGAACAGTAAAATCCTGTTCCAAGGCGAACCGTATCAGGCCCTAGCCAGACTCGGCAACCCGGCCGTGCTGCAGGAAATCAACTGTAGTATCAGCGGACCAGGCGGCAAGCAATCTGTGAGTTGCCAGCCAAAGCAGGAATTCACAAAATTCAAGCTGGATTGCAGCGCGCTCCCAGCTGGCGAATACAAGGTCGAATATCGTTTCCTGTTACATAATGGCCGTACTATCAGCCACAATAGCCCGCTGCTGATCTTTACCCGCTAAAAGCAGCCCGAGTATTAACAGTCACCCGTATCAACTAGCAAGCGAGCTGAGTTCATTGACAACGCGCGGCAATTGCTCTTCGCACCCTGTTTTTGGCCGGAGATTCCCTAAGGAAGGGTGGGTTAAAAAATCCACCCTATTGGCCTAGAGTAAATGTAATTTGCTCCGGACAGACTGATAAAGCCAAAAAGCAGCTTACTGAAAAGTCATAGGCTCCCATTCTTCTACTATAAAATATAAAACCTTCCCAGTCCAGCAATGCCTGCAGGCTAAACGGCTAAATTATGCGAAAATCGCCAGTCTCAAAGAATCAGAAATAGTTCGCACTAAAATCTAAGCACAGCCGTAAGCGCCTTTGCGACAAAATAGTTCGCAAAGGCCTTTTTTTTGTCTTGAGCCCAGAAAATATTAAATGTTTTAATACTCCTAAATAATTTTACAGATTTTACTTGCAATACTCTGCTTTTGATTTATATTATTAGCGGTATCTATACCGCTAATATTTTTTAGCATTCAAGGAGACATGTGATGAGAATG
>CAZUCG010000136.1:0-6915 GCA_964619145.1 uncultured Lentisphaeraceae bacterium
TGTCTCCACTTACTGTTGCTGAAGCAAATAATGTGATTAAATCAATAACCTGAGAAGATTTAAAAGGACGATTGATATGGAAGTTATATAATCTAACGTCTAAATAAAGAACTGCAAAGTTCGTTCGAAAAAAACTGCCTCTGCCGGGCCATTTTTATTGCCTTGGCAGATGGCGAGTGGCCCGAAAATGCGCCACCGCCCCACCGCCAGCAACAACTGGGCAAAATGAAAGTATTTGCGGTTTTGCAATTGCAGGAATAGAATTGTGTGCTAAATTATAGCAAATTGCTTTATATAACTGAGCCGGATTGCCTCATACTATGTTGTTTTGATAGCAGCAGAAGGGCAAACGGAGGCAACGAAGTTGGAGAATTTAAGAATGTACGCGATAATCAAAACAAGTGGCAGACAGTACAAGGTCGAAAAAGGTAGCAAATTTACGATCGACCGGGTAGCTGCTGAAGAAGGTTCAAGTATTGAATTTACTGAGGTCTTGTTCGTCTCTAACGATGGCCAAGCCATAGTTGGAGGCCCGACCATAGCCGGCGCTTGCGTCAAAGCGGAAATTGTCGAGCATCTGCGCGGACCTAAGTTGATAGTTTTTAAGATGAAACGGCGCAAACGTAACCGGGTGAAAAAAGGTCACCGCCAAGAATTGACCCGTATTATCATTACCGATATCGTAGCCGAGTAATTTTTGCGGCAACTAAGGCAGCAGCGGAGATTCTTTAGCGGATGCTTAAATTGCTGACGGTGGGTTGTTTTTGTCTTGCTCTGGGTTCTCCTTTCTTATGGCGCGTGGCTGGCTATTGAAGCCAAGACGCGCCTTTTTTGTTATACTACTGTCGAGCTCTTTTTATCTGCGCCGACAAAATATCAGGGGCCAGATGGCAAGATATCCTAGCCGGCAGTTATGCCGCTAATGCTAATGCCTGAATTATTGAGGAACGGACAATGAATGCTTGGGACATCCTGTCGGAACGCGGTTTCATCTATCAGACGACAGATGCTGAATTGATACGCGAACGCCTGAACGAAAAACCCGCTACCTTCTATGTCGGCTTTGACCCTACCGGTAGCAGTCTGCATATCGGGCACCTCCTGCCCATTATGGCTATGCATTGGTTACAGAGTTGCGGCCATCGACCCATCGCGCTAGTAGGTGGTGGCACAGCGATGATAGGCGACCCCTCGGGCAAAACTGAGGTCAGACCCATTATTTCCGTCAGTGAGATCGATAGCAATGTAGTCTGTTTACAACAGCAATTGGCTCGTTTTCTCGATTTTTCGAGCGGCAAAGCGATTATGGTCAACAACGCTGACTGGCTCCGTAATCTGAAGTATATTGATTTTTTGCGCGATATCGGCAAGCTCTTTAGTGTCAACAAGATGCTCACGGCCGAATCAGTGCGGATGCGCCTCGAGACCGGGTTGTCGTTTTTGGAGTTCAGCTATCCGTTGATGCAGGCCTACGACTTCAGTGTCCTCTACCGGGAATACCAATGCCAATTTCAGTTCGGTGGTCAGGATCAATGGGGGAACATCGTCGCCGGGGTTGATTTGACCAGACGCCTGCACAACGCCGAGGTGCACGGGGCTACTTTCCCACTACTGCTGAAAAGTGATGGAACAAAATTTGGTAAGACAGCCGGTGGTGCCGTCTGGCTGGACTCAGAACGAACTAGCCCGTACCACTACTACCAATTCTGGCGCAACGTCGAAGACAGTGAGGTAGAAAAATTATTGGGCTTCTTTACCTGCTTACCCATTAGTGAAGTCAAGGCCTTGGGGGCTTTGCAATCCCCGCTGATTAATCGGGCTAAAGAAATTCTGGCCTACGAGGCCAGCAGCCTGGCCCACGGCCAGCACGAGGCGACGAAGGCATATTTGGCTGCCGGAGGCGAATTCGGTTTCGCCGACCCAGAGAACAGCGTGCCCACCAGCAGTAGGATTTGCGATATCTCAGTAGAACAACAGAACGTAACCATACCGACTCTGACTCTGCGGCGGGAAGATTTAGGCGACGGCCTAGGCATACTGCAACTGTTTGTCTTGGCCGGACTCTGTTCTTCTAACAGCGAAGCTAGGCGATTACTTAAAGGTGGCGGTTGTTATCTCGCTGACCAACGCCTGTCCGATGATAAAATTATAGTCACGCAGGCTGATTTTGCCTCTGGGGCAATAACCCTGCGGGCCGGCAAAAAAGCCCGGCAGCGGGTCGTGCTAGCACAATAACCCTTAAACAGAAAGCAAACAACACAAATGGCAAGCAAGATCGACCGCTGGGCAGCTATTTCCGAAGGCGCGACTCTGGGTCAAGACGTCAAAATTGGTCCTTTTGCAGTTATTGAGAGCGATGTCATTTTGGCAGACGGCTGTGAAGTCGGGTCTCACGCTTATCTGACTGGTCACACTCGTATCGGTCGCGGCACAGTCATTCATACGGGTGCAATTATCGGCGATGCGCCCCAGGACTTACACTACAACGGCGAAAAAAGTTTCACCGAGATTGGTGAGCGCTGCACGATCCGAGAATATGTCACCATCCACCGCGGCACTGAAGAAGGCAGCTGCACCAAAGTAGGCAATAATGTCCTGCTGATGGCCTTCTCCCATCTTGGCCATAACTGCCAAGTCGGTGACAATGTCGTGATCGCCAATGCCAGCCTGCTAGCCGGCCGAGTACAAGTCGAGTGCAATGCCTTCATCAGCGCGGGCTGTATGCTGCATCAATACGTCCGGGTCGGACGTCTGGCGATGGTCGGCGGCGGCAATACCGTGATCCAAGACGTGCCATCTTTCTGCCTATTGCAAGAAAAATATATCCAGAGCCTCAATGTCATCGGGTTGCGCCGGGCTAAATGGAGTGAGGAAGCCAGCGACGCTATGAAGACTGCTTTTAAGATATATTTTTTCCAGGGTTTGAATCGAATGAACGCCGTAGCCAAAATTCGGGCCGAAGTAGCGCCGCTAGCTGAAGTAGAAGAATTCATCGCTTTTGTGGAAACGACTACCCGTGGGATTACCTCGGGCCGGCCGCCACGCGCAGTCACCCCCACTCCAGCCAGCGACTAAAAAAACCGCGTCACTTGTTTTGTCGTGATAATTATTGCTTATAGCAAAGGAGACACTATGCCTTCACGTCAAGAAATCTGCGCTTACGTCTCCGGTCTATTTGCTGACTGCCATTTCCAAGACCGTTCCAATAACGGCTTACAGGTGGAAGGCAAAGCCGAAGTCAACAGCATCGCCTTCGCCGTCGATGCCTGCCAGCGGGTGTTCGCTCAAGCCGCGGCCGAAAACTTTGATATGCTGATGGTGCATCACGGTTTAAGCTGGGGCGGCGGCATTAAGATGGTCACTTCCTACAATGCAGAACGGCTAAAAATACTGCTCGCTAACGGCATTTCATTACTGGCCTATCATCTGCCACTGGATGCACATCCGCAATTCGGCAACAACGCCATCTTGGCAGAGCTGCTGGGCATCACTGACCGAGAACCATTTTCCCCGTACGACGGCGCGCCCATCGGCGTTTGCGGCAACCTTAGCGAAGCACAACCGCCGGAAAATATCTGTGCGCTGTTGGAAAAAAACCTCGGCAGCGACTGCCTGATTCTGCCGGCGCCGGGTAACCCGCCGGTAACGCGCCTAGGCATTGTCTCTGGTGGCGGCGCTGACGCGATTGAAGACTGCCGCGCAAGCGCTGTCGATTGCCTAGTCACCGGTGAGATCGCCCATCAGCACGTGCACTATGCCTGGGAATTGGGCCTCACCGTCATCGCCGGAGGACATTACGCCACCGAGACTACCGGCATCCAGGCATTGCAGAAAAAAATCGCCGCGGCTTTCCCAATCAAATGCAAATTTCTGGATTTCCCCACCGGGCTGTAATGGCCCAATTTTACGGCTGACCAAGCTGCAGCAGGCGGCTAGCACAATAAGAATATTGCTAAAAAATGTTTTAGGGGGCTTGGCTTCCCGGACAACTATTGTTACCATTTTTCAGGAGAAAATTATGTTAAAGAAGACTCTCTTGCTCACGTCGTTATTATTTCTGGCGGCGCTATTTGCCCAAGACAACCTGTCCGAACAAATAGCTCAAATGCAGAGTCGCGGTGCCAGTTGGCTGCTATCTCGGCAGGAAAGCAACGGGGCCTGGCTGAGCCAAGCCGGGCAACCAGCTATGACTGCCTTGGCCTGCCTGGGTATCTACGACAGCCCGGGATTCACCCAGCCTGCCACCCAGGAGAAACTGAATCTTGCCCTAGACTACATCGTATCCCACACCCAACCAGATGGCGGCATCTATGGCGTCGGCGTTCAGCTCGGCAACCGCCCGGCAGGGAAAGGCCCGGCGGGCGCCGACACTGCTAGTCGCTCAGGTCAGGCTATGGGCAGCTATTCAGTATATAACACCGCCATCTGCCTGCTGGCTCTGAGCAAATATAATCGCCCTCAGGACCTCGAGAGCTCCAAAAAAGCCCGCGCTTACCTGCTTGGTCCCAGCGCCACTCCCGACGCATTGCCTCTAGGCGATAGCATTGGTGGCGGCGGCATCGGCTATGGCCGGAACCAGCGCTCGGACTTGAGCAATACGGCTTGGGCGCTGGAAGCGCTCAAGGCCACCGAGCATTTAGACCGAGAGCCCTTCTCTAATGACCCGCAACAGGCTAAGCGCGCCGAGTTAGCTTGGGACAAGGCCCTGCAGTTTGTCTCGATGTGCCAGAATCTGGCCGCTACCAATCAGAGTGCTTGGGTCAAGTCAGCCCCAACGGAAGACCAAGGCGGGTTCATCTATTGCCCCGAAGACGCGCTGAAGTCGGCGGCAGGCGCGCAGCAACTGCGCAGTTATGGCAGTATGACCTACGCCGGCATCAAAAGTATGATCTACGCTAAAGTCGAGAAAGATGACATCCGGATGAAATCCGCCTTCGAGTGGGTCAAAAAATACTACACTCTGGATGAGAATCCCGGTAGTGGCCAAGCAGGCCTCTACTACTACTTGCATACATTTGGCAAAACCTTGACTCTTTATCAAGAAAAGATCATCACTGACGCCCAGGGCCAGCCGCACGATTGGCGGACTGAGCTGGTCGAAAAACTCGCTGCCAGGCAAAAGGCGGATGGCTCTTGGTACAATGATCAAAGTGGTCGTTGGATGGAGAGTGTCCCAGAATTGAGCACGGCCTACTGCTTGATGTCCCTCGGGACAATAAAATAACCGCTATCGCCGCCATTTAGCAGCAGCGCAAATCAGACTTTTTGCTCTTGTCACTCGTACAAAAGGAAAGAATATGCGTCCTCTTGTGGCCCTGCTCTGCCTGACGATGCTGGCTAGCGCCAGCGATATCTGCGAAATCCACTACCCGGGCTTGGCTGGCCCAGTCACCTTCGGCTTGCCACTGAAGGCCGGCGTATTGCGAGATGCCGACAGCCTGACCCTGAATGGCCAAGCACTGCAAACGAGAATCAACGGCCGCTGGCCCGATGGCTCGCTGAAGTGGCTGCTGTTGGAGGCAAATCTGCCGACTGACTTTCGCGGAATTTTGCAAAGCAGTGCCGAGGTCGTACCTGCTGGCCCGCCGCTGGCCGAGGGCAATCAGCTCAACAACGGCCAGGTCCAAATCACCATCCCGGCCACCGGGCCATTATTCACTTATCAGCGAGGCAATGACAAAGGCAGCGCGGAATTATTCCTGAAACTGCAGCACGATACCCCAGGCGAAACCCAGGAAGAAAATTGGCTGCTGGACGCAGGTGAGGGGAAAAATTTCAGTGAATTCAGCAGCGCCGCTGACAGTAAGCGAGAAATTCTGCTGGAAGAAAATGGCCCCTTGCGAGCCTGCTACCGCATCGCCGGCTGGTTCACTGCCGCAGACGGTCGACAGGCGTACCGTTATATCGTCCGCCTGACCTTATATCACGGCGAAGACACGCTAAAAATCCAGACCACCTTCATCAATACCGAGGACGTGCGACGGAATTTCTTGCGCTCGTTGGTCTTGCGCATCAATCGCCCTTCCGTCCCCGTATCCAGCCAGCTGATTGTCGGCCCGCCACGCTTCCATCATCTTATTTCCTGGCGGAAAAAGAGCCGGCCCGAGTTATCCGACTGCCCGGGGTACTTGACCTCTGGCAACCTGACTGCCGTGGCCCGCGATTTCCAACGTCTGTACCCCAAAGAACTCTGTGTCACAGCCCAAGCTCTGGAATACCATCTCTGGCCTGAACGCAGCGGCAAGGTGCTCGATTTACGCCGGCGCTCGGGTCAACGAGCCGAGTACCTGGATTACAAGAACCCTGCCGCTGGTATGGGCGTGGCCAAGACCCACGATCTGTTCCTGACCTGGGACTGCCCGGAGCCGGAACACTTCGCCCAACGCTGCAACAAACCCTTCCTCCCCGCCGCCAGCCCTGAATATTATCGCGAGACTCTGGCTGCAGGAGAATATCACCTCGCCGACAATACTTTCCCACGCACCGAGGCTAGTGTCGATTTCGCCTTCCGTTACCTGCGCAAACTCCGCCAGGCCGGACAATTCGACGGTATGATGGACTGGGGCGATGTCCCCTTGGGAGTCCACGGTATGGCCGACCATTTGCAGAAAAGCAACCCCGAGGGCTCGCCTTTCCGCGGCTATACCGGCTGGCTCAATAACGACCTGGCCTTGAACCACGCTTTCTATTTACATTTCTTGCGCAGCGGCGACCAGGATGTGCTACGAGACGGTTTGGAAATGACCTGGCACGTGATCGATGTCGATACCGTGCATCACTGGCCCGAAGACCCGGGCAAAATTGGCTGCGGCCGTCGGCACGACCAACAGCACTGGGGCAGCGGTGTCTCCTACGGCTATGCCTTGGATTCAGCCCTCTATATGTATCTGCTGACCGGCGAACAACGCGCCTTGG
>CAZUCG010000137.1:0-6817 GCA_964619145.1 uncultured Lentisphaeraceae bacterium
GAGATATCCGCAGCTTAGCAGGTGTGCGTAGATTGTCAAGCCTGCTCGGCGATCGTCATTGCCCAATGGTGCGCGGACGGCCTTGACACAGCTAAACACATCACTTGGCAAGGAGAGGAATTCTCTGCGGCCCCAGGATATTAGTTCGGTATTATTCTCGGGCTGGAAATCTCCTGGGAGTTGGCACTGGCCAAACTGTCCGAGGAAATCGCTGCTTGCTTGCCAAGCCACCTCTCCACCGCAATAAGCGGCCAGGGCTGGTGATTGTTTGCTAAGCCAAGTCGCGAGTTCTTCCAACAATGGTATTTGTTCTTTTTTGAATTGGCGGAAGTTTTTCTTGAACTTCTGCCATTGGCGGATAGCTAACCAGCCGCTCCATTGTTCGGCCAGCGATGTTTTCCACGATAGACCGGCAGCGGCTCGAGTACAGGCCAAGTGTTGCCCGCCGTCCTGTAATTCTGCTAGAATTCTACTCCAGAAAAGTTTCAACAATTCGTGTAGGCGTTGGCTTTCCTGGAAAGTTTTGCCAGTAAGTTGTCGGTGCAGCAGATCTAGTGCCAGGGCGAAGTATTCTTCCAAACCATAGAGGAAGAAATTCAGAGTACAGGCGCGTGTGCCATCTTGAGGGTTACTGCTAGTTAGGAGTTCAAGCGAAAGTTCAGCCGTGGTTTCTGCCATTCGGCTGCCAAGCAGATCATAGGTCAAGTCGTGACATCCCAGTCGGGGAAAAAGGGCAGTAAAGACAGAGATTACTGGCCAGAGGTGTGCAGGTAAAGCCGACAAGTCGAAAGCCAAAGATAGATAGCCCACGCCATTGCTGAAAATATCTCCGCGCACGACAGTCAGGCCATTGTGCAAAGATTGTTCTGAAACCGGTAATCGGCCTGGCTCTGGCGGCAAATTTTCTATTGCTAGGCGTGGTAGGGTAGCGATGGCTTGAGGGGAATTGGGCTCTTTTTGGAATTCTGCTAACTTTTTGCTTTGCCGTTTCAATTCTGCCAATTGCGCAGCTGACAGGGAGTCCTTGCAGGTCGCGAGCTGCTGTTTTTGAGACTGCTCTTGTCGGCAGAGCAATTCCGGGTCGGGGAGCATCTCCAGGCGCAAGCGGTGTGGGTTTAGCAGCAGGTAGCGTTCGATAATGCTTGGCACGAATTCTGGTTGCGAAGTGATTTGCTCTGCCAACGCGGCTAATTCTTTTTCGGGATAGATAAAGGCGATCGGATCGGCACCAGCGAACCAAGCTGTAAAGACTGACTCCATAATATCGAGACAGAACTCTTTGCTGATTTCACGATATCCGAGCAGCATTTGCCGATACGCGCCCTGCAACAATGCCTGTGGCAGGCCTTGTTGGACTAGATTACTTAAACAATTGAGAATTAATGCTTCCAGTCGGTCCATATTTTCTGGTTTGCAGCCGCGCACGGCAAGCAAAAATACTGTCTGGCGGCATTCATCCATAAAACCGGCATTTGAAATAGCGCTACATAATCCTGACTCCATAATCGCCTTATGCAAGGGGGCACCGTGGTTGCCAAACAGCACCAACTCCAGCAGTTCGAGTTGTAGGTGTCTGGTCAGGTTATGCTCGTCAGCGATGGCCCAGGCCAGAGCCAATGCGCCATCGCTGTCCCCTTCGCTGCCAGCGGTAGGGACGAAGGGTACGCTTTGGGTCCGGGGGGCAGTCCAGGTCTCGGCTGAGGGATAATGACTGGTTGAGTAGGAAGTAGTTTTGCCAGTAAACGTCTCGGCCAGATTACGGCTTAGGAAGGACAGCTTTTCTGCAGTCGGTATATTGCCAATAAAAACGACTTTAGCTTGGTTTGGGCGATAATGTTCGGTGTAGAAGGCCCGGAATTGTTCATACGTGAGTTTGCAGATGTCCTGCGGCCAGCCGCCGGCGTCATAAGCCAGCGGCAAATTAGGAAACAGATGGCGGTAAACCATAGTATCCAAAATGCCATCCAGGCTTTGGTAGTATCCACTCATTTCATTGTACACTATGCCATTATAAACCAATTCCTGATTTTTGCCTTTGACTTCATAATGCCATCCTTCCTGTTGAAAAGCTTGACGAGTCAGCAATGGATGAAAGACGGCATCCCAATACACATCAGCCAAGTTGAAGAAATCTTTTTGTTGGCAGCTAGCGATAGGATAGACGGTCCTGTTCTTATAAGTCATAGCGTTGATAAACGTTGCCTGACTGCTTTTGGCCATATCAATGAACGGATCTTTCAGCGGGTATCTTCGTGAGCCGCAAAGCACTGTATGCTCAATAATATGTGACACGCCAGTGTTGTCGGCGGGGAGAGTGGCAAAAGCCAGGGCAAAAAGGTTTTCGCTATCATTGTTTTCCAGTGATAACACCTGCAGACCGCTATCGTGACGAAAGAATAAGGAACGAGTTGTCAACTGCGGTAACTCGCATTGGCGAATTAGTTGAAAATCTGTCGGGTACATTGCATTAACCATATATTTGCAGGCTAACTGCTATTCAGAGCCATTATAAGATTTGACTGGTGTAAGATTATCACCCGAAGGGGTGGTTACAAAGTCAAGAAGCTATAGCCGGCGGGCAGTCAGCAGGTAAAAAATAAAAAATGTGACTATCGCGACGTAAAGATCGCAACAGTAGAAAGCAAAATTGAGTTCGACTAGGTTTTTCGAACAATCACTAACAAAGATAGTACTTTGCAAAAAAAAACCGACAACGTAACATACGCTGTCGGTTTGCAAGCAAAGGGGCAAAAAGATTAAGCTTCGGCTTCTTCTTTTTCAGGCGCCGGCGCTTCTTCTAGAGCCAATTCTTTAGTTTCAGCAACAGCAATATCGGCAGCAACAATAGCATCATCATCAATTGCTGTTGCTGTAGCCTCGTCACTTTTGCGGCTGGCAGCGGTGCTATCTGGCTCGACAAATTCCAGGATGGCCATCTCTGCGGCGTCGCCGATTCTGGGTCCGAGCTTCATAATTCGAGTATAGCCACCAACACGTTGTTGGTACTGCGGCGCAAGTTCGTTAAACAGGGTGCAAACGACATCAACCTGATGTAGTTTGGCAATTGCCTGTCGTCGCGCGTGCAGTGTGCCAGTTTTGCCTAGAGTAATCATCTGGTCAGCCACAACCCGTAGTTGTTTAGCTTTAACCAGAGTAGTAGTAATGCGCTTGTGCTTAATTAAACTGCAGACTGCATTGGCCAGCAACGAGCGCACGTGGGCAGAAGACCGACCAATCTTAAAAGTAAATTTACGATGTCTCATCAGAACTATTCCTCGTTAGTTTGCAACCGCTGGGCTTTCTGCCTGGTCAGCTCTTCCCTGATTGTGTCTTTAAGTACCATTTCCAAGCTCAGGTCCAGGTCTTTTAACTTCTGCTTGATTTCAGCGAGAGATTTTTTGCCAAAATTACGAAACTTCAGCATCTGGCTCTCAGTTTTCTCCACCAATTCGCCAAGGCACTGAATATTAGCTGAGCTCAAACAATTTACGGCCCGTACGGAAAGCTCCAAGTCATTCACATTAATCAACAAGACCTTAACTAACTCTCGTTCTTCGTCAGTCAAGCCGCCGCCTTTTTGGCCGACCAGGGTGTTACCTTCACCGCTGCTGAAAACCAGCAGATGTCCTTGCAAAATATCGGCGGCGTGGGCAATTGCATCTTTAGGATCGATGCGCCCGTCGGTCCAAATTTCCAGTTCCAGGCTGTCATAGTCAGTGCGCTGTTCTACCCGGCAATCTTGGACATCGTAACGCACGCGTTCGATGGGGCTAAAGAGGCAATCAACTGGTATGGTGCCGATGGGCTGGTCATTGTTTTTGTTCTCTTCGGAAGGTCGATAACCACGGCCGCGAGTAATTTCCAACTCCATCCGAAAAGGTATATCTTGGTCCAAAGTGCAGATAATTTGCTCAGGATTGAGTACCTCGATCACGCCATCCTCTTTGATATTAGCAGCAGTGACCACACCTGCTTTGTCAGCTGTCAATTCCAGGGTGCGGGGTAAAATTTCCGAACAAGCAAATTTAAGCTTCTTGACGTTCAGAACAATCTCCATTACGTCTTCCAAGACGTTGGGGATAGAACAGAATTCGTGCATTACGCCGTCTATTCTGATGCTGGAAACCGCCACTCCTTCCATAGAGGACAATAAGACTCGGCGCAAAGCATTGCCGATAGTATGACCATAGCCGTTTTCCCACGGCTCAGTAATAAATTTAGCGTAGCGAGGGGTCGCGGTTGCTTCATCAACCACTAGTGATTGGGGAAGCATAAAGTTATCAAGATTAGTCATTTCTTACTCCTTCGTGTAAATGTCAGAAAAACTCAGGCCAATAAGTACCATTATCCACTCAGGAACGGTTAGACTCTCCTGCGCTTAGGCGGACGGCAACCGTTGTGTGGCAACGGCGTGACATCACGCAAAGTAGTGATTTCCAAACCAGCCGCAGCGATTCCACGAACGGCTGATTCACGGCCATTTCCTGGCCCCTTGACTTCGACTTCCACTTCTCGCAAGCCATAGCTGGCCATCGCTTTGCGAGCGGCATCACCGGCGATAATTTGGGCCACGTAGGCGGTGCTTTTTCGCGAGCCCTTGTAGCCCAATTTACCGCCGGTTGACCAAGCAATCACATTGCCCTGCATATCAGTGATGACTACTCGGGTGTTATTATAGGTGGAGTCAATATGAACCAAGCCACTCATTATTTGTCGCTGGTTCTTGCTTTTGCGCTTGACTTCTGCCACAGGTGCAGCAGTCTCATCTTGCGCCAGAACTTCCTTAGTCTCGTCTGCCATTATTAAATTGCTCCCATAATTATTGCCACTACGCAAGAATGTCTCTCACGAAGTTATTGCTACTTTCAATCACCAACGCTAGGCTTTATTTGTTGGCAGCTTTACGTTGAGAACGGTCACGGATAGCGCCAATGGTCCGCTTGCCACCCTTACGAGTGCGAGCATTGGTTTTGGTGCGTTGACCACGAACGGGCAGATTGCGGCGATGGCGTAATCCACGATAGGCACCAATTGCAATCAGACGGCGGATGTTCTGAGCAACTTGACGACGCAAATCACCCTCGACAATAAAGTTATCGTGCAGGATTTGCAAAATGGCAGTAATATTGGCCTCACTTAATTCGCTGGCCTTCATCATAGGATCAATCTGGGCACGGTGGCAAATGCTATTTGCCACTGACGAACCAATGCCATAAATGTAAGTCAAAGAGATATTGACATGCTTGTTGTTAGGAATATCTACACCGAGAATTCTTGGCATCTTCTTTTTCCTGAAATTTTATGTTTCTCTTATTCATCAAGGAGCACGCGCAACTGATAGTTGGCCCACTCCTACTACTAAATCAACCTTGACGCTGCTTGTGACGAGCATTCTTGCAGATGACCCGAACGACTCCCGCCCGCCTGATGATTCGGCAGTTGTGACAAATCTTTTTGACTGAAGCTCTGACTTTCATTTTGTGACCTTCTGTTGTCTAATCCTTCCGGCTTTTTCGATGATATTACCATCGTATTATGATAATACTCCTTGCCAAAACATGCCTGCCGCGGCCGGAAACATTGTCGCCAACAACCACAAAGCAAGGCGAAAGCTATAAATATATTACTTAAAACAAGAAATACAAATCAAAAGCCACATAATAAGGCAAAAAAAGCACAGTTTTGCTGATTGAGTTGCAATGCCTTAAGGTTGTCAGGATCAACCTTGCGGTTGTTTTTGGCGGGTGCAGATCAACGTTTACGGTATGAGATGCGTCCTTTGCCTAAATCATACGGTGACATTTCGACGATAACTTGGTCTCCGGGCAGGATACGAATAAAATGCAGTCGCATTTTGCCGCTGATATGGGCAATAATTTCGTGTCCATTTTCCAAGGTTACCAGGAACTGGGTGTTGGGCAATAGTTCTTTTACTACGCCCTCCATTTTTATGCAATCTTTAGACATGTCAAAATCTCCGCTTGGTTATCTGTAATCAGGACTTGATGTTCGAAATGAGCTGACAGCGAATGGTCCGCGCTGCGGACTGTCCAATGGTCAAAGTTATCCACCACCACTCGCCAGGTGCCGGTGTTAATCATCGGTTCGATGCAGATGACCATTCCGGGGTGCAGGGCGGGGCTTTTGCCGGGTTGCCGGTAATTGGGTACTTCTGGTGGTTCGTGCATATTTTTGCCGCAACCGTGTCCGACCATATCTCTGACCACGCCGAATCCCGCGGCTGTCGCGACTTGTTCCACCGCAGAACTGATGTCATTGATGCAGTTACCGGGGCAAGCGGCAGCGATACCGGCCTGCAATGATTGTTCGGTGACGGCCAGCAGTTTTTGGGCCCTTGGGTTGGCGGTATTGCCGCCGGCAATCACTGTTCGGGCGTTATCACCGACGTAGCCGCCGTATCTGATGCAGACATCCAAGCTGACCACGTCGCCTTCTGTGATGATGCGTTGGGGGTTGCCGATACCGTGGACTACTTCGTCATTCAGGGAGATGCAAATTTGTCCAGGGAAGCCGTGGTAACCCAAAGAGGCACTTTTCCCACCGGTATCTTTGATAAAACTACCTGCCAGGTCATCGATGTCCTTGGTGCTAAGCCCAGGCCGGACAGCTTCACAAGTTCGGGCCAAGACCTCTGCTGCGGCTCGGGCTGCGGCTCGAATGCCGGTAATCTCAGGTTTGCTATAGATAACAATGCGTTTTTTTGACATATTATACTTGCCTGTCTGGAGACATTGGGCGTCTAGGCAGGCCAAAGGGTTATACTTTTAAGGCTGCCAGCAGACTGGCAAAATTTTCT
>CAZUCG010000138.1:0-6795 GCA_964619145.1 uncultured Lentisphaeraceae bacterium
CGCCTCGGCATTGGCATACTGTTCTGCATATACTTGCCCGCCGGCACTTTCCAGCGCTTGCCACTCAGGGGATTCCCAGTGGAGGTTCTTTGGATTGAGTGCTTCGGGATTGGCGTCGGTTTTTCGATAGATATCAACTCGGTTCCGAAGTACATCTACCAGGTTTTCATTTGGCCGCTCGGCTAACCAGTGCTGTAGGAAAAATAACTTGAGCTTGACGATATCATAGAGGTATTGGCGGTGCTCTAGCAGAGTTTTTGGGGCAGGTGAGGGCATATTTCGAATTCCATTGCGACTTAGATAACAGGGCTGCAGGCCAATTCAGGCAAAAGTAAGTACAGGTGGTGGTTAGTAGAGAGGCGCAGAGGGGCAACGAATAGCGTTTGCATTGAAACTATACTCAGCGGATGGCAAAAATTCAAATCGATTGAGGCAAAAATTAGCTTGACAAAAGACAAAAAGCAAACAAGAGATGACTCGTAACAGTTCCGCTGCCGCGATTGCTCGAAGCAAAACCGACTGCTTAAGACTAAAAAACATCATTCTTGCTGCTAGGCGAAACAGCGGAATCTGGCCTGGGGGGAAAAAAAATTCGTCTAAACACTATTGTTTTGGTTGTATTTCGATTTTTCGGTATTATATTTTATTTCTGTCGCGCTATTTGTCTTTTAGCCGTCTTTGGTATCATAATGATAACTTGTGTGGTCGTATATGTAAAAAAATCGTTAGGCAATTTTGAGGAGGACAACTGATGAGCAAAGCTACACCCTACCATTTAGAGACTTTAGCCTTACACGCGGGTCAGGAACAGCCAGATTCGGCCACCTTATCGCGTGGTGTACCCGTTTATCGCACTACGGCCTATAACTTTCGCGATTCGCAGCACGGCGCGGATTTATTTGCTTTACGGGAGGCAGGCAATATCTATTCACGCTTAATGAATCCGACGAATGATATACTGGAGCGCCGTCTTGCGGCTCTAGAAGGCGGTCGAGCCGCCTTGACCTTCGCCTCTGGGACGGCGGCGATATATTTTTCCATCAGCAATCTTGCCCGGCAGGGTGATGAAATCATCGCCGCCAACAATCTTTATGGTGGGACTTTCACTCAGTTCGAGGCGATTCTTCCGCAGCAGGGCATCAGCACTCGTTTTACCGAGGTGAATGACTTTGCTGCCGTTGAGAGCGCCATCAATGAGCGCACTCGCTGTATTTTCATTGAGACGGTAGGCAACCCCGGCCTTGATGTCGCAGACATCCAGCGCTATGCTGCGATTGCTCACAAGCATCACCTGCCCCTGTTAGTCGATGCTACCTTCACTCCGCCGTCGTTGCTGCGTCCGATTGAGCACGGTGCTGACATCGTGATCCACTCGCTGTCGAAGTGGTTAAGCGGTCACGGCACGGTTATCGGTGGCGCAGTGATTGATGCCGGAAAATTTGCTTGGACTGACCAGAAGTTTTCCTTGTTCAACGAGCCGGACCTCGGCTACCACGGTTTGCGCTTTGCTCACGACCTCGGCGAGCAAAATGCTCTGGCATTCATCTTGCGTCTACGCCTAGTCGGTTTACGGAATCAAGGCGCGACTCTTTCGCCCGACTCGGCTTGGATGGTCCTGCAAGGATTGGAATCTTTGTTCTTACGGATGGAGCGGCACTCGCAGAATGCGTTGGCAGTTGCTCGTTATCTTGATCGTCATCTCAAGGTCGCTTGGGTGAAACATCCGGCTTTGACGGGCGGCCCACTAGTGCAAAAATATTTGCCTCAGGGTTCTGGCGGGATGGTAGTCTTTGGTATCCGCGGTGGTTCACAGGCGGCCAGGACGTTGGTTGACAACGTCCCTCTGTTCAGTCAGCTAGCCAATGTTGGCGATGCCAAAAGTCTGATCATCCATCCTGCCAGCACCACGCATTCGCAGCTCGGTGATGCTGAGCAGCGGCAAGCTGGCCTGCAGCCTGAGTTAATCAGGCTTTCCATTGGTTTGGAACATATTGATGACATCATTGGCGCGCTAGACGAAGCACTTGCGTTGATCTAAAGCCATTGTTTAGGTACTTCCTGCCTCACCGAGCTCCAGTTCTTCCTGCATTCAGAATCTGTTTTGTTACCTTTAAATATGCCAGACACCTCAAACAACAAATTACCTGCTAGCGTGCGGCGGCAGCGCCATTACGACCGTCCGGACAGCCCGCATTCAGTCGGCTGGACACAATCGCGAACAGCTCAACTGGCTGACACTAGTCATCCATTTATTCTGGATAGCGGTAAGGTCCTGGCGCCCTTGGAAGTCGAATATGAGACTTACGGCGAGTTATCTGCTGCTGCTGACAATGCCATCCTGATCACCCATGCTCTGACCGGCGATGCTCATATTGCTGGCTGGGATATCTCAGCCACGGCCGATGACCGCCCCTGGCGTCTCAAGCAGCCAGGCTGGTGGGACGCGATGATCGGCCCCGGCAAGCCCATCGACACGCGGCGTTTTTTTGTGATTTGTATGAATGTCGCCGGCAGTTGTTATGGTTCCACTGGGCCATCCAGCCTTGATCCCGCTACTGGCAAGCCGTACGGATTGAGGTTTCCTTTCATTACTGTCGGCGACTGGGTACGGATGCAGGCGCAATTGCTTACAAAGCTCGGAATTTCCCATTTGTATGCAGTCTGCGGCGGGTCTCTTGGTGGTCAACAGGCTTTGGAGTGGGCCTTGGCCTATCCCGAACAGGTGGGCAAATGCATTGTTTTGGCTGCTGGGCCGGTGTTATCGGCGCAAGGTCTTGCCTTCAATGCTGTCGCCCGGCAGGTCATTATGAATGACGCTGAATTTCACAATGGCGACTACTATGAGGGTACGGGGCCACTGCGTGGCCTGGCGGCGGCCCGGATGTTAGCTCACATTACTTACTTATCTGGGAAGGGGATGGATAGCAAATTTGGTCGGCGACGACAGCAGGAATTCTACGACAGTCACACTTTTTCAGTTGAGTTTGCGGTCGAAAGTTATTTGGATTATCAGGGGCGTACTTTTGTTGAGCGTTTTGATGCCAATAGCTACTTGTATCTTACCCGGGCGCTCGATTATTTTGATTCTGCCGAGAAATGGGGCGAGGGTGATCTTCGTCTTGCTTTCACCCGCATACTCTCTGAAATGCTGGTAGTATCATTTTCGTCCGACTGGCTTTATCCGCCGGAATCAGCTGAAGAGTTCGTCAGCGCTTTGTTATATGATCACATCCCGGTGAGTTATTCACAAATCAACACTGTTTATGGTCACGATGCTTTTTTAGTTGAAGAAGAGGCTGTCGGCAATGTCCTGCGGAGTTTTTTGCTTGCACCAGCCCGGCTCCGCCGTAAAATCGTCGTCCCCAAAGGAGTCTGAAATGACAAACGAAAGCATTGCTCATAATTACCCCCCCGGCGCAGATGTATTTCTGCGCAAGATTGGCATCAAAAGCCTTGACAGTGACTTTAGCTCTCTGCGTCGGCAACTGGACGAGGCGCTGGCGCAGGCTGATGATTACCTCGCTCCGCCGCCGTACCGTTGGGAAGATGGCATCATCGAGAGCTTGGTTAGCGATGGAGATTCTGTCCTTGATCTCGGTTGCGGCGATGGTGAATTGTTATTTCGCCTAGGTGCCAATCGTTTACTCAGGTGTCAGGGCGTTGAACGTGACGAGCAGTCTGTGCTGCGCTGTTTGGAACGAGGAATCCCGGTCTATCAAGGAGATTTACAACGCGTTCTGGCAACTATCCAAGACGGTAGTTTTACCTTTGCCATTTTGGAGCGCACCCTGCAGACCTTGCCCCATCCGGTGGAGACATTGCGAGAAATGCTCCGGGTTGCCAAGCACTGCGTCGTTTCTTTTCCCAATTTTGCTCATTGGAGTGTGCGTCTGGCGGTCAGTCTTGGCGGTCGTATGCCGGTGACTGGTGTCTTGCCATATTCCTGGTATGACACGCCGAATATCCATCTTTGCAGCATCACGGACTTTCTTGATTGGGTCTCCTTGGAAGGCGTTATTGTGCGCAATGCCTGGGTGCTGGCGAAGAAGGAGATTGTGCCATTTATTCCCAGCCAGCACAACATCACCACCGAGGAGGCTTTGTTTGTCCTTGAGCGCCAGGCATAATCTGGGCGGGATATTGGCTTAGTTGCTGCCACTGCAGGTCATCAGCTGCTTGGGGTATTATCCTGTTGACAAGAGTCGATAATATTCTTCAGGGTGATGCTATTTAAGTACTCTTTGATGGTCGCATTCAGCCCGCCCCAGATATCGCTCACTTTACAGATCTCTTGCCGCGGGCAGACTTGGGTGCAGCTTACGCAATCCAAGACGCTGATTGGCCCCTCCATCGTCTCCATAATATTCAACAATGTAATCAGCTCCGTCTTCCGGGACAATTTCAGTCCGCCTTGCGCGCCTCGTATTGAGCGGATAAAGCCTGCCTGACGCAGCGGGACGACTAGTTGGCTGATGAATTTTTCGGAAATTTGTTGTGCTTGGGCGATATCTTTTATGGTGCGTGGGGCATCCTGGTTACTTCCAGCGATATCGAGCAGGATCCGCAATCCGTAGCGTGTTTTGGCTGAGATTTTCATTATTCGTTAAGTCCTTCCACTACTGGGCAACACAAATAAATAATATTTTCAGGGCAGCGGGGGAGGGTATTCTTACTGCCCATTACTTCTGCCGCATTGATGTTGTTTATGCAGAGTTCGTGATATTTTTTGCGGTTGTGTTTCGGGTAGATATTCCAAGAGTGCTTCTCACATTTTCATTTTGAGCATTTTATCAATAGGTATCCGGGCGAGGCGGATTACTTCAGGTGTGAGTTCAATCCGTGGTTCTAGATTGCGCAGTGACGACCAGACATCCTGTAAAACGATCTTCTTCATATTCGGGCAGATTGGCTCAGGCTTTAAGGTCTGGAAAATCTTGCCAGGATTTTCCTTTCGCATCCGGTAGAGAATGCCGCTTTCAGTTCCGATAATGAATTCCTTTTGGCTTGATTCTCTGACGAACTTCAGCATCCCGCCAGTGCTGAGCACTTGGTCTGCCAGGGCAACCGTGGCCGGCAAGCATTCCGGATGCACCAGCACTAGCGCCGTTGGATGCGCCGCTTTAGCTTGCTCGAGCAGTTCTGGCAGGATTCGGTAATGGGTCGGGCAGTAACCTTCCCAAAGAGCCATCTGGCGAGACAGTTTCTTGGCGATGTTGCTACCGAGATTCGCATCCGGCAGGAACATAATTTCCCGGTCGGCTGGGATTGAGGAGATGATTTCTTCGGCATTACCTGAAGTGCAGCAGATATCAACCAAGGTCTTGGTCGCTGCAGTCGTATTGACATAAGCGACAATAATGGTGTCTGGATGTTCCTCTTTGTACTGCCTGATTTGCTCAGGGGTGACCATCTCTGCCATCGGACAGCCGGAATATTCATTCGGATGCAGGACTATGGACTCAGGAGAAAGAATTTTCGCTGTTTCAGCCATAAAGCGAACACCGCAGAAAACGATAACCGGCGCCTGGCAGCTCGCCGCTTTTCGAGATAACTCTAGGGAATCGCCGACATAATCAGCAATATCCTGGATTTCCGGCAGGGTATAGTTATGGGCCAGAATAATCGCCTGCTGTTTTTGCTTCAGAGATTCTATTTCTTGCCTCATATCCATTGTTTATTCCTCTTGGAAAAGCCAAGTCGAAAGGTAGCGTTCGCCTGAATCCGGCAACAAGGCCACGATGGTTTTTCCGGCAAACTCGGGTTGTTTCGCCAGCTCGAGCGCTGCCCACAGCGCGGCACCCGAAGAGATGCCCACTAGCAATCCTTCTTTCAGGGCAGCGGCCCGAGCCGTCTGGCCGGCATTTTTGGCTGACACGCTAATGATTCGGTCGATGATCGAGGTGTCAAGCACCGCGGGAATGAAGCCCGCTCCGAGTCCTTGAATCTTATTCGGGCCAGCCGGTTGGCCAGAGAGCACGGCGCTGCTGTCCGGCTCGACTGCAATAATCTGCACCGCGGGATTCTGCGCTTTGAGATATTTGCCGACGCCAGTCAGTGTCCCGCCGGTGCCCACGCCAGCGACAAACGCAGCGACTTCGCCCTCGCTGTCACGCCAGATTTCAGGACCGGTATACCGCTCGTGGCAAGCCGGATTGGCCGGATTGGTAAACTGCTGGGCGATAATGGAATTAGGATGCTTAGCTTGCAGTTCTTCAGCTTTGGCAATAGCGCCTTTCATCCCGAGGGCTCCTGGTGTAAGCACAATTTCCGCGCCATAAGCAGCTGCCAACTTACGTCGTTCGATGCTCATAGTGTCGGGCATAGTCAGGATCAGGCGGTAGCCCTTGATTGCAGCGACAATTGCCAGGCCGATGCCGGTGTTGCCGCTGGTCGGCTCGATAGTCAGCCCGCCGGCTGACAACGCACCGCTTTGTTCGGCTGCTTCTAACATCGATAGCGCTATCCGGTCCTTGACCGAGCTGCCGGGATTGAATGACTCAACTTTTACTAATATCCGAGCGCCGCTTTGATTCAGGCGTTGAATTTCAACTAGTGGGGTATTGCCAATCAGTTCTAAAAGAGTGCGTGAGATTTTCATTTCTTTCTCCTTGATTTATAAACGATATAGATAGTAAACTATAGCAATGAAAGGAAATGATAAATACCCAAATGGCGTTTGAGGATAATATAATACAAGAATTATTCAAATACAACCAAAATTGTAGTATTTGACAAAAATTATTCTGCTTAGCGGTTCAGCTGTAGTTTTAGCTGTCGCCTTCAGGCATTTGAGCT
>CAZUCG010000139.1:0-6767 GCA_964619145.1 uncultured Lentisphaeraceae bacterium
ATTTCGGGGTCAGCGCAGCTGGGGCATTTTTGGGGGGCGGGGATTTGTGCGCCGCAGAGATGGCAGAGCAATTGCCCTTTCTTTCGGTGATAGGTGTAAGCGACGCTGCAATTGTCACACGTCGCGGCATAGCCACACTTACTGCACAGCATCTGGCTGGCGAAGCCACGGCGGTTCAGGAACAGCATCACTTGTTCACCACGATACAAGCGTTCCTTGATCTGGTCCTTCAGATGGCGGGAAAAAATAGAACTCTGACCGGTCATCACCCGTTCCTGGCTCATATCGACCAACTCCACACTAGGCATCGGGCGATCTTCGATGCGCTCCCAGAGAGAGATAAGTTGATAGCGGCCATTCTGGCAGTTATAATACGTCTCCAGCGAGGGTGTGGCACTGCCCAGCAGGATGGTCGCTTTTTCCATCTTTCCGCGCACCACGGCGACGTCGCGGGCGTTATATCGCGGCGCGTCCTCTTGCTTGTAGCTGTTTTCGTGTTCTTCATCGACCACAATCAGTCCGAGCTGCCGGAACGGTGCAAACAAGGCGGAGCGCGCGCCGACCACGATCTGGCTACGGCCGTCATTGATGCGATTCCATTCGTCGAAGCGCTCGCCGTCGCTGAGGCCGCTATGCAGCACGCTGACGCGGTTGCCATAGCGTTGTCGGAAGCGGTCGCAGGTCTGCGGCGTCAAGGAGATTTCCGGCACCAGGACGATGGCTTCTCGCTGCAAATCGAGGCAATGCTGGATAGCCTGCAGATAGACCTCGGTCTTACCGCTACCGGTCACGCCGTGCAACAGGAATGCGGTAGCATCCTGCTGGTCCAGGGACTGCTTAATAAGTTCGAGCGCCTGCTGCTGTTCGCTATTCAGGACCTTCGGTTGGTCAGGTTGGATGATGGTATCGCGGAACGGATCGCGCTCGACCACGCGTTTTTCCTTCAACAACCAGCCCTCTTCGCAGAGTTTGTTGATAATATATTCGCTGGCATCGACCAGTCCCAGGAGCTCTTTAACGGGCAATGCTCCGACGCGGTGCAACACCTTGATTACAGCCTGTTTTTTTTTGCTCAGGGCCTCGAATTCGGCATCGAAAGCCGCGGCCTTCCTGGTCAAGATCAGGTAAAAGATCTGCTTATGAGCCATCTCACCTTTGCGGACGACAGCGGGCAGCATCGCCCAGACGGCATTTTCCCTCGGGCAGCAATAGTATTCGCTGATCCAGGCGGCCAGTTTCAGCAACTGAGGCGGAATTTGTCGGTTTTGATCCTCCAGACTTAAGAGTGTTTTGAGCTCGGCAAAGGAAGAATGACTCTTGAGACGGATTACATATCCCGACCGGGTACCACTGCGAAATGGCGCCCGTACGCGGTTTCCGACTTGCAGCTGTGCTGCCAGATGCTCCGGGACCAGGTAGTCGAAGCCTTTGTCTAACGAAAGATTGAATACTACTTCTGCAATATGCATAATAAACTTTCAGGAACCGCCAGTGGCGGCAAAATCCTGTTGTATTTCTTGATACCAAGCCAACAACGCCTGTCCTTGTACTGCGAGATCATAACGGGCGCCTTGGTGTGCGGCGGCGGCGGCGAAGCGCTGCGATTGCTCGCTTGGCGCAGCCAGGACATAGCAGATATACTCTGCCATCGCCTCGGCATCCTGCAAGGGCGCCAGGAAGCCGGTCTGGCCGTGAATCATTTGCTCTGGGATGCCACCGACATCGGTAGCGACTACCGGCGTGCCGCAGGCCATTGCCTCGGTGATTGTCTTGCCGAAGGTATCGGCTTTCGAAGTATGCACGAAGACGTTGGCGGCACGATAGTACTCGGCCAGCAGCGCTGGCGAAGCGATAAAGGGCAAGCAGCGAAAATCGAGTCCGGCATACTCTCGGCGTGGGAATGCCCGGCCCAGGCAAAGAAAAATCGTTGTCGGATGGGTCTCAGCGACGAGTTTGATGGCGCGCAGGAGCGTCTCCGGGTCTTTAAAAATGCTATTCGCAGCCGCGACAAAGAGCACGATTTTGCTGTCTATCGGCAATCCCAGAGCCTGTCTTGACTGCTCGCGCTCGCCGGGGCAAAACACTCGGCAGTCAATACCGTTAGGAATCAGTCGGTATTGCTTGGCAGCCAGCATCGATTGTTGTCCCATAGCGAGTATCCATTCGGAGGGTGCGGTGACATATAACCGCGATTGGCGGTAAATTTCGGCTTTGCGCTGCCAGTTAGCGCGGGTGTTATCACGACGGCAGGACGGATAAGTGTCCAGATATGGGCAATCTCCGCAGCCGTTCCGCCAACGTTCGCAAGTAAGTGGATAGGCGCAATGGCCGGTCAGCGGCCAGGCGTCGTGGAGGTTCAAAACCACGGGCAGGCGCTGGCTCAACTCCGGCAAATACTGCAGATTGAAGTAATATCCGTGCAGGTTATGGCAATGGATGATATCTGCTGGCGGATTGAGTGTTGTCAACAGCATTTGCGTCCCGGGATAATGGAACTCCTCACTGCCCTGCCACCATTCTTGGAAGCGCAGCGGGTCGGCCAGGCGCTCGCAAATTCGGGCCAGCCGTCGGGCGGGACGCCAGCGCTGTTCTGAGCGTCGGCAGGCATTTGCCAAGCCCTGCAGGGCTCGGGCTGGAAGCGCATTCGCCAGCGGGCGCGGGAATTCCAGGATTTCCGGTTCCTGGCGGTGCTTCCGGCCGACTGCCAGGAGTGCATCCTGTCTTTGGGCGCGGAAGTAATTGTGCAAATCCCAAGCAGTGCCTTCGGCTCCGCCGCCGCTATCCGCAGTGCTGATTTGTAATATTCGCATAATGAGATAGGATTTGCAGACTAGCAGGGATTATTTTTTGTGTTGCAAAAAACGTTCCAGTCGGGCCTGAATATCCTCCAGGTCATTGATGGTATTGTAAAACGACTCTCGAGCGGCGGGAGTCACTGTCCTGGGCTCCTCTGCTGACTCTTCCGGCAACGGCGGCAGCTGCTGATTCAAGGCAGACCAGATATCCGCCGGTAAAGTACGAATTGGCTGCAGGCAACCGTATTGTTGTAACAGCAATGCCGCGACTTTCTGCAGGGCGATAGTATCAGCGGCGCAGTACCGCAGGAGCTTCTGCCGGGCGGAAGATAAGCGGCGATGGTGCCAGTGATGCCAGAGATAGACTGCCTCTTCGCCATTAGTCTCCTGCAAATCTTGGGGGCGCTGGACTGCGAGTTGCCGCTCGACACTTTTTAGTCCGCGTTCGTAACCGGCCTGTCGGCAAATCCAGCGCATATCGAGATGCGCAGCCGCTGATATCTCCGGGCGGTGGAATTCCTGCCGCAGCACGGGCAAATCAAACAGCGCGCCATTAAAAGTAACAAAGAGGCGCACACCGGCGGCGTATTCGAGGAAGTCCGCAAGGTTCTCATTGCGGACGAACAGCCGCAGTTCCCACCCATCCCAGCAAGAAATCACGGTCACCTCGGGTTGATAATTCAGGCCCGTAGTCTCGATATCCAAGAACACCGCCTGTTCCCAAGCAGCGGCGAGTAGCCGCCAGCGCTCCTGACCAGCCAGGCGCTGGGCAAAGAACTGCCAGTCCTCAGCCGAACAGGCCTGGAGATTTTCCTGCCGGGCGGCGATTATCGCCGGCCAGGCGGAACGCAAGCAGGTTAGCGTCGCTGGACAATCCGCAGGCAAGTCTTGCCAGCAGGCGATGCCGGCAGACAACATTTTTTGCCGACGTTTCGTCCCGACTTGCGGGAAATGCAGGAAGGCCTGACAAAGTGCGTCGCGTCCAATCATTTTTTCGGGTCCAAGAACAACGGGTTGATATCTTCGTCGGTCAAGCACAGCTCGTCGGCCAAGGGCTGCATTTTTACCACCGAGCCAAAATCTTGCAAGGAGTGAGCATCAGAGGCGAAATGGAACAGACAACCGGCGCGTTTGGCTTTTTCCAAAATTGGCATCACCGACTCGTCGTGGAACTCTGGCTGTTTCTTGCCGAAGAGTTGCGGGAAATAGCCTTTAGTGATCTCCAGGCTGATGCGCTTATCCGCGGCTTTATCCAGGCAGTGCGACAGCTGGTCAGCTTTCAGCAAACAGCGACACATCTCGTCGTGAAGGCTACCCTGGTTGACTGCTATGAATGGATGCGCGATGCCAGTGACAAAATCATAGTCCAGCACTTTATCCAAGCGCTCCAACAGCAGCATTGCCTGTTCAGCGGCAGTATTGATGTACTCTGGGCAGACAAAATTACGCATGTGGAAATGCGTACAAGGCAAGAGGACGAAGTCGAACAATTCTGCTCGTTTGGCATCGATTCCACAGGCCTCGCCGGTGAATTCGCTCTCACAGCCGATCAGCACTCGTACGCTTTTTGTATCTGCCGGCAGCTGCTCGCGGATTTTCAGGACATGTGTCTCATCCTGGGGCCGATACCACTTCGAAGCCCCGGGGATGTCGCTGACCCAAAGATGGTCGGCAAAGCCGACCGTGCTGATACCTAGTGAAGCGGCTTTTTGCAGGATATTCGCCGGCGTCTGCTCCGGGTCGTTGCTGCAACTTGACAATGGTGTATGGACGTGCACGTCGTGGCGGATGCGCATACATTATCCTTTGTTATCGTTCGGGGCAAAAGACTGGAATACTTGGCCGTAGTTGATGCCTGCGAGAGTTTTATTATGGTACATATTTAGCAGCCGCTCGAGTCCCTCCTGCAAATAACGCGAGGTAATCCCGTGGCGAATTGATATGGATGCCTCAACAAAGGCTGCCAAGTGGTCGCAACAGCGAATGACTTCACCATCGACGGGGAAATACTTGCCGTCGTTATACTTTGAGCACATCGCGGAGAATGTTATTGGGGCAATGATCTCGCCATCGCGGCGGATACGGTTGGAAAATTCATCATCGGTGTAGTAACTCATTTCCTGGTGCCAAGCGATTGGCAGCAAGGGCAGCAGCTTCTCTTCCATCTGGATACGCTCGTAGTCTTTGATGATTTCATCCAGGCCTTCGATGGCACCTTTGATTGGCGAAGTAATATCCCTGGTCAAGACCTCCGGCAAGTCGTGAAAAAGAGCCGCTAAAAAGCCATTGACTTTACGCTGCTCGCAAGCTTCGATCTCACACAACGACAAATAGGTCAGAATGGCGACAATCAACATGTGTCCCAACACTGAGGTCGCGGGGATGCGTGGCGATTGCGACCAGCGTTTTTGGAAGCGGAGTTGCCCGCAGAGGTCCACGAAGCCGGCGGTCTTGCGGCCGAGGGTGAGTTTTTGCACTCCCATCAAGTCGAAGTGGTCCTCGATCTGGTCTTCTATTTCCTGCTTGATTTGCTCTATGCCGCGGATAAATGGGCACATCCGATAGAGGATATTGAATTCCCATTGAGTGGCCAGGTAATGGGCGGCTTTGAGAATGCGCTTCTCTCGCCGGGCGTACTCGGGGTCAAAGAAATGCTTCTGCATACGTTCTTGGAAGCCGCCCTTGACCGCGCCGGCCTCGGCTTGCAAGCGCTCACAAACCCACTGATTAAGCTCCCGTCCCTTCTCTTGCATCATCTTATGAAAGACTGGCGGTTTGATATCAGTCAAAATAACGCGGTGGAGCATATCAAAGATTCCGCCTTCGAGCAACTTTGCCCAGTCCACGCTGCCAGGGCTGCCGTCCTCCTCGACCTTAGCCAGCACGTAAGCGATGATTAATTTATGCGCTTGTTTGTCGAGTTCGGTGAAATCCATTGGATTGACCTGGTCATTCCAGCGCCGGATGCTGCCAGCATCATAAATAAGTTCGATAAGTCCGTGGTTAAGAGAAGACATAGTTTTTTTAGAGGTTTTGCAATACATTAGCATTTTTTTGCCGTCTTGGCAAGTAATTCCGTTAGTAGATAATATATTAACTCTTAGTATAAATGCAAAAGAAACAGCACAAGATGACAGGGAGTTCCGGCAGATGTGGCAAATAGTGATACTGACTCTTTCTTTTTTTACTCTGGTCGCCTGTGATTACAGCGTGAGCGAAAGCGGGCAAGACGAGAAGTACGCGGCGCTGGCTGACAGCGAGGCGAAAATCTTGACCTGCCGCAAAGACTTGCTGCAGGGCGTCAATATCGCGGGGGCGCACTACCAACTAGGCAAACTTTTCCAGGGCAGCAGCAGCGATAACTTACTGGCAATCTGGCACTATCGACAATTCTTGACCACTTGCCCAGCTGCTGACGCACGGATGGAAGAAGTTAGAATTCTGCTGGAGCACGCCGAAAAAAAATACTACCAGCTGCTACAAGAACGCTACGACAGCGCAGCTAACACCGACCTGAACTTGAAGGTCAAACTCCTGCAAACGAATAACCAGCAAATGAAACAATGGGTAACCCGTTTGGACCGAGAGAATTTCGCGCTCCGGGAATTGCTCTTGACGCAAAAACAGCCCGCTACGCAGACGCCGGCTTCCGTCGCTACGCCAAAACTACCGGCTAATCTGACCTCAGCGACGAATAAACCAGCTCGAAAAAATATCACCCACCTGATTGTCGCTGGAGATACCTTGGGCAAGATCGCCCAGAAGTATTACGCCTCCAGCGACCCGGCCAAAATCCGGCTCCTGCAGGATGCCAACCCGTCCTTGAAGGACCCGAATCAGTTGCGCATCGGTAGCAGTATCGTCATCCCGGTGGAGTAAGACAGGCGCAACTGCGGGTTCGTGCGGCCCGACGACGAGACGCCTATTGGCGCTAACTTAAAATATATCTGGGATTGAAAACGGATCATTGAG
>CAZUCG010000140.1:0-6749 GCA_964619145.1 uncultured Lentisphaeraceae bacterium
AGAGTCGGAATTATATTCTAGAAATCGCCTGGAATTTCAAGTAAAAGCAAAACAGCTACAGAGTATAATTAACTATTTTTATCTACGGACCAACTAGGCAGATCAATGCAAAAACCGATATTAAGGTTAAAAGGCCGTCTAGACCGGGGCACAGTGCTACTGTCCTGGTTAAAAAGCAGCCCCTTCTTCCAGAGTCAGAATGAAACAGAATTCTCTCCCACTAGAGTCTGGCGGCAAGAAGTAGGTTTTGTTTTCAATGAAGACTACGAAGAATTTTTTCTCAACTTGGCGTTTAAGGGTGCTGAATTATTGTTCGAAGGGCAATTACCTGCTGCGCAAAAACGCCGTTATCAGTACCGCGATGAGACCGCTGTCGTCGGTAAAACTTATGCTTATTGGATACAGACCAGGACTTCTCAGCCCATAGGCCCCATTCCAGTGCGGGTGCGAGATATGGAAATCTGGTGGCCTTACAAGAAAATTCAGCAGGAAATCCAGAGTCTGGCAGAATTGAATCCGGGGTTGGTGCAGGTTTTTTCTTGCGGTTATACAGCTCAGGGACGGGAAATTCCGGCCGTACAAATAGGTTCGAGTCCACAACGGCTGGCCTTGGTGGGGTTGATCCACGCCGGAGAATCTGGCCCAGAGTTGATCGTGCCGGCACTACGACGGCTTTTGCAACAAGACCCGCATTTATTTGACGAAGTCAGTATTCTGGCTGTGCCCGGAGTGAATTTAGATGCCCGGGAAGAATTGGTGACTGGGACCCCCTGGTATCTGCGCACCAATCATCAGGGAGTAGACCTGAATCGTAATTTCCCGGCCCACTGGGAGCAAATTGAATATGGCTATGGCCTGGACTCCAGCGACCCAGACTCGGTAACCTATCGCGGACCACGAGCAGGATCGGCACCAGAGACCCAGGCGTTGCTGGAACTCTTCAACAGCAGACCAGTAAAGTTGTTGCTGAGCTATCACGCCCTGGCCAGTATCTGCGGACTGCCGGCGTTGGTATCGAAATTCGGCGCCAGCGATGACGATTATACGACTCAGTGCCGAAGGATTATAAAAATTTTCGCTCGGGCATTCGGACTCAGTCCAGAATTAGTTCAGCAACAGCCACGTTTTGCCTGCTCGGCCGGTTCCCTCTCTACTTGGTTTTATGAACACGGGAAGATCCCCGCCTTTGACTTGGAAGAAGGCTGTAATAAGACTGCTCTGCAACTTTGCCGCCGAGACGAAACAACCCAAGAAATCTTGCAACAGTACCGCGAACAACACTATCAGGCAATCAAAGCGTTGCTAGAAGCAAAATGGTGAATACAGTCATCCAAGAAGCCAGTTGCTCTTGGCATTAGCATAAACTTACGGAATAAATTGTTCTGTGTCAATTCTACAAAAGTTCGCAAATAGAACGACAGCCTTTTAGTATCTACTTCAGAACCATTTTCTTGCCCAGGAAACATCATTTTCGGAGTTATACTCTCAATGGTCGAATATTTACGCTCCCCAAATTACAACGCCCCAAGTCATTTGACAAACACCCAATTCAAGTTACTCTAAAGCAAAATATTGGCGTTTTCTGGGGTTATAGCTGCACGAGCAGAGGAAATTCAGACCCGTGGCTTTGCTGGTAATCTGCGGCTTCGTAACTGCTCTGTCACAATCGTCCGCTGATGGCGTAGAGTTGGACCATAAACTCGCGTTCCGTTTCGGGCACGAAGACGATTTTGCTGATTTCTTTATCTGGGAATGGGTTGGGCCAGGCGTACTGATAATACCTGACGTGCTTGCTGTTATCGTCTGGGTCCAGGCGGTTAAATACCGCCCGGCCAGAGAGCAGGAGTGTATTTTCGGCGGCGATATCGGCAAAACCGATATTTTCAAACACCGTCAGTTGTATTTTGACACTGCTGTTATCGGCGTAATGGACCTGATATTGCCCGGCTGGCTCCCCATAAGGATACAGCCTCCAAGTACCGGCGAATCGCTTCGGGTCAAGATATCCGGGCGGGCAACTGATATTATGCAGGAAAAACAGCTCTGCGAACTTCCCCTTGATGGCATTTTGCTCTGGCAGGGCTGTGCCAACGAAAGCCGTCGGGATATTGGCGATATTCTGTGAGGCCTGACCATTGATGGGGATGATCTCCTTACCGCCGGCAGGCGCATGGTTGATGGTCCGCAGCTGACAAGCGGTAGCCAGGAAGCCATTGGCAATTGCCTCCGGCAGGCTTTGTCTTTCAGCAGTGCGGGCATTCCAGGCAAAGCCGGCGGCCAAGGTATTGGCCGCGGAGTAGCTGGGCTGGAGCCGGAATGACATCGAATAGAAGCCATAGATATTTCGGCCGAAGCCCTGGATCAGATCGATGGTTTTCTCACTCGGGTAAACACTGGTGCCGGTGGGGATGTCCCAGACCACGAAGCCATTATCGGTGAGAAATTTATTATTGCGGTCGAGGAACGCCCAGATGGCGAAGATAAAATCTCTCGGCATCTGGTCGAGATGATCACTGAGGTCATAGCGATGGCCATTATGCCAGCGCACCAGCATATCTTCGTGCATAATCGGCGTGACCTGATGTTCCCGACAGAAGGCCGCCAGGCGCTGATGCCATTCTATAAATGCTTGAGCGCGGGTTTTGCCGCGTAGCAACTGGTCCGCCGTTTCGCCCTTTTTGGGCGAATGCCACCATTCGTCACTGCCGACGGCGATATATTTGGCCTTGGTGACTTCGATTACATCCTTCAGGCAGTTGAAGACAATTCGGTCGTGATCAGGATGAGTCACATCAGCCTGGGTCCGATCGCCCTTCTCGCGCAATTCTGGATGAGCGATCGTCAACCACCAATCGGCGTGGCTACCGGTTTGCCAACGCGGGACGAGCTCGATGAAGTTATCCCGGCACCATTGCGCCAGTCGAGCCAAGTCAGCCAAGCTGTAAATTGCTTGCGGGCCATTCATTTCCGGTTGCCGTTTGTATTGTGTCAACGCTGAAAGGTCACAGATAAAGACATTCTGCTTGTTGTCAGCGACATACTTTTGTACCCAGTCAATCAGGTAATCAATCGTCCGGACATCTTTGAATTGGCGATTGTGAAACGTCCAGGGATGCAGTAAACAGACCGTCCGCACCGGCAGATCGGGGTAGTCTTCCAATGCGATACCGGGTAGAGTGGTCGCTCTAGGCTTGAAACCGGCGAGCAGCAGCTGCTGCAAGGTCACGGTACCATAATAAAGTCCTGGCTCATCAGTGCCAGTAATGCTAGCACCGGCAGCCGAGACAGTCAGTTGATAGCCCTCCGGTTTGCCGACGGGGAGCACGGCCAGCGAAATTCCACCCTCGCCGGGGCCCGCCAGCCTGAATTGCAGTCCGATGTATCCGTGCAGGCGCTCGGCCAGCAGCCCGGCTGTCTGGCGGGTCCTCTCTGAGGCCGCTTGCGGCAACCGAATGACTGGCATTGCTGCCAGGTTATATGTCACGGCCTCGGTCAGTTGTTGTTTTTTCGGGGTGGGCCAGAGCACGATTTCGCTGCTGCGGTCGGGTATTTCCCGGCTATTCTGGCAATTCACTCCGGTCACATAGCGCGCTCCCTGGTCATTGATGACTTCGACATAAATGGAATATAAGCCCGGGAGATTTTTGCAGCCATTGATTGTGACTGCGTCGCTCAAAATCATCGGCTGCGAGCTGATAATCGAGTGATCCGGTGCCACGATATGCACCAGCGCTTGATTGCTGGGCGACATAGCATTATTCTTCAAAGCGATGACAATGCCGGCCTTCTCCATCCCCTCGTATTCTTGACAGCGCACCGACAGGATTTCCGTCGTCCCTTTTCCGAAAGGTGTACGGTTAAAATAGAGCAAGCCATAATTGCGCGGCGGCGGGTAATTATCGGCCATATTCCAGACATCAGCTTTTGCTTCGCTGATATTCTGGACGACCTGGAAATTGATGAAATCGAGTTCGGTTTTACGAATTGAGGTGAAGGGCATAACCAGGTCAGTATGCCAGACATTGTTTTCCAGTCGCATCTCGCGCGTATGCTCAGGAATGAAGTTATTATGTCTAGTAACTGCCGCCTCGGTGACATCATAATGGGTTGAGCTACCCCACTGCGCTCCTGCGGCATTGAAGACATATTGAAAATACGACTGGTTATCGAGTTCGCCGGAAAAGAACCACTCCAGCAACTCGTCTTGCCAGAGTCGGTCCCATTTAGCGCCCGGCTTTACCAGTGCCACCGGCGGACGGCCGCCGAAGCTAGCTGCGGCCTGCAAATAGAGCGCCTCAGCGTCATATTTCGCCTGGAGCTGCAGGCTTTTGCCAGCGAACAATAGCTGGTATTCCGGCAGGACCTCAGCACTGCGGCGACGCTGCAGGATGGGCATCTCGCTTGAATTCTTGCTGATCAGGTCTTCTTCTTGGAGGAAAATTCGCTTCAGGTAGATGCTCTTACCGGTATTTTTGCCGCTGGAATCGAGTATCAGGCTTCTGGCCTGGTGCAGGTTTTGCGACGCCTCGGCCCGGCGGTAGCTTGCTGCGAAGCGGTAGTCGTGTTCACCTTGCTGCAGTAGGATACTGCCCACCAGAATCGCCCGCGGGTCATTCTGAAATTCGATGGAGATCGTAAACCGCGGCTGGTCGGTGCCATCGTAAGCAATGCGGTAGAACAATTGCCGCTGCTGATTTTCCGAGAAAGACTGAGTAACTGGCAGAACTACCCGCGCGCTGCCCTTGCTGCCGTGGTAAGTCAATTTCAGGTATTCTTCGCCGTCCCGAAGCACGACTTCCGGGGTGGCATTCATATCGCTGCCCGCGTGCCAGCTGGTGGTGAAGCACGACAGCTTAGTTTTGCCCGGAAAAAAGAGGTCGTTTTCAGCAGCTATTAAGCCCAAAACAAGCAACAGCACACTAAGAGCAGAGAGTTTTTTCATAAATTTATTTCCTGCGTTTTTTGTCAATCAATAGTTCTCACTGAACGACTTTCTCAAGGGCGGGCTATGCCTTTCCTGTTCAACGTGTGCGTCAACAAACAAGATATTCGCGGCCTGGTCATGCCGCCGGATAGTGCTTTGCGAGCGATAAGGCGAACCAAGCAAGTCTGTATTTGCTCCACGTGAGTGGGTATTGTAGCCACCCCAGATATCGCCGCCGCCATCGCCCATCATCTGAATTCGGCCAGAATGAGCGACTTCGGTTATTTTCCGGTGTTGATAAGGGGTATAGGTGCTGCTCAGTATTCCGCCGCAGAGATGCACATTCCAACTATAGTTATTGCCATTGACATAAGGTGAATTACTGCTGGGGCAGAGCACTATTTTCATCGTGGGAAACCATTTTCCACTGACATAATAAGTCAGCTGGTAGGTACCGTATCCCTGGCGTTTGGCCCCGACATATTCTGCTAATTTATTGCATTGCCCGGTAAAAGAATTAGCATTGTTAACCACCGCATCCGGGAAATAATCATCATAGTCGCTGATATAGCCCATATTTGCCTGGGCCAGCTGTTTGAGGTTAGAGGTACACTCTATAGCCCTAGCCTTATTACGGGCTTTGCCCAAGGCCGGTAACAGCATCGAGGCCAGAACTGCGATAATCGCGATGACGACCAGCAGTTCAATAAGAGTAAAAACATGCCGGCGAAAATTTCTGGTGTATTGCATTGACATCTCTAGCCTCCTTAACAAACTCATAAGTTTAAGCACAGATGGGCATTAGTTCAGATAACGGCGCAGGCAAAGCAAGCGGTTTATTGCTTTTGTCAACCCTAAATATATAGCTCAATACGGATAATAAAATAGCAAAATAGCGCTAATATTTATCAATTTGGCTAAAACGGATAAAAACACCCGCTCTCAGGGTTGTTTTTCTGGGGCGCGGTATTTTGTCGGCGTGGTGCCGGTTTTTCTTTTAAAGAATCGTGAAAAAGCATAAATAGAAGGGAAGTTCATTTCTGCTGCGATCTGACTGATGGAAAGTGGTGAATACTTCAAGTGTTTGAGGGCGAGGTCGAGCAGCACCTTTTCGCTAAATTGTTTAATTTTGGCCCTCCCCTGGCATTCCTTGGCAAAGCGGTATTTGAGCTGGGCTCGGCTGCATTGGCAATACTGTGCTAGTTGTTCCACATTAGCCTCATAGCCGTGTTTGCAGATTTCTTCACGCAGTTGCATTATGAAATAAGACTCGACAGATTTCAGTGCGGTCTCGCAATACAGGTGTCGCAGCAAGCCATAGAGGTGGTTTTCGATAATGGCCTTCCCCTCTGGAGAATATGGCGAGAAGCTCTCCTGCTGTCGCAAGATATCCCAGAGAGCCGTTAAATAGTATGCGCTGATGACATCCTTAAGTTGTAATTTTGCCGGCAGCTGCGCCGCACAATTAAACTTCAGTGAGATATAGGTATACGGTTTCTCTTTATCGAGAAATTGATGCCGGAGCCCTGGTGGGATCAGCCAGACCTCGCCCTCGTGCAGGATGAATTTACCGTCTTCTGTCTGGCATAGCAGCGCCCCGGAACAGCATAACTCCAACTGATAAAATGCGTGCTTGTGCATTTTGGCCGAGGGGACCGACCCGCAGCCAAAATACAACAGTTCTGGAAAGGGCAAAATCGTGTTGTTCATAATTGCAGCTGCTCCTGTTCAGCAGTGCTGAGGGTCACTTGAAAAAGTAAACGCACATTTGAAGTGACTGCTGGCGACGTGCATTTAATCAGACAAAAAAAAGAAAAAGAGACAG
>CAZUCG010000141.1:0-6733 GCA_964619145.1 uncultured Lentisphaeraceae bacterium
ACCACGGGGTTAAGCAGGGACATAATATAAACTATATTTTCAATTTTTCAAGCAGTAGTAGCATCAAGAATAGTTAAACAAGTCGGATTGGGCATAATTATTCCCGCTGGCTTTATTGAGTGCTCGGAGGATTTTCCCGCGGACGTTATTGCTCAGCCAGCGTCCACGGCAAGCTTTGGCGACCATCTTATGGGTCAGTTGTTCTGTGGATGCTGCCACCAAAGCGTGGTTCCGCAAGCCCAATTGCTGTAGGATTGCAGCAATGGGCTGAAGGCCGAAGTCCCGACGATTATTCTTTGGATCAGGAGTTATTGACATCAATCAGTTGTTTTCTGGAAAAAAGTTTCGAGGCCTAGTTCAAGGATAAATTGTAAAGTCAACCGCGAATATTCTGCCTGTCGTTGTCCTAAGGCAGGGACTTCTTGCCGGGGTTTAGGCGGGTAAAGATAATGCTTTTCTGGCTGGAAGGTGTCTTTTGGCGCTTGTTTAGGCTGCAAGTGCTCGGGGACTTCGACTTGTTGCCATTTACACACCGACAAGAATTGTTTGCTGCTCTCCTGCCATTCGTAGCTGTTCATCACTATCCGTTGAGGATAAAACGACAGCCATTTGAAAGCCGGGCGATGGCTACGCCCTAGGGCCGGCCCGCACCACTGCGTCCACGACTGGCGGCAGAATTCCAAATCCAGGTGCAGATGTCCACCTAAAGCCAGCAACATCTGTGGGTGAGCGGCGAATAGCCGCGCTAATCTTGGTGCCTCGAGGAAGCCGGGTGGATAGACGGGTTCGTGCAGGATGAAGATGCACGGCATAGCGGCATTCTGTTGAAATTCTTTTTCCAGCCACTGCCAGCTCTGTTCGGTAAAAGTCAGGCATCCTTCTTTGCCGCTGGCCTGGTTGTCCAGGCTGGCGAAAATGAACTGAAAACCGGCGAACGCGAAACTCTGTTTATCGCTGCCGAAAACGCTCTCGAATTCTCCTGGCCAGTTATCGCCGGGGATAATGATATATGGTCGTGCCAGCTCCTGTTCCAGGAACTCCTGTAGCCATTTTTGTCGGCGTAAAGGGATATTCTTATCTGAGGATAGTGGCAGTAATTTCTCTGGCAAGCCGCAGTTGTCTCCGGTGATAAAAGTCACTTCTGGTTTTAGCTCATCGCGTAACTTATTGCAGGCGGCTTTGACTAGGGCCAGGCTCTCCTCACTGGTAATATGCAAATCAGTCAGCCAGCCCACCTGGAATAGCGCCGGTGCCGCAGTTGTCGCCCAAGGAGGCGGCTCAGGCAAAGCTTTGACCTCAAAGCTCTTGGCGGTCTCGATCAGCCGCTGGTGGGGTTCGGCAGCCCTACTGAAGCCGAGAAGCACCAGAACTAATATTATTGTGGAAAAAAATTTTGCCATAATATCCCATTCAGTTCATTTTATTTAGGCCCAGGCGGTTGGCAGTGGTCGGTCTTGCTGGGCGATCATCAGTTTCACATCTTGGCGATTATGGTTCTGCAATTCTTCCCGAGCGCTCTCTTCCGCTAGGGCTTCGGTGTTGCATTCCCTGCTCAGGTGCAGCAGGACCACATTACGG
The DNA here is from genome assembly GCA_964619145.1 of uncultured Lentisphaeraceae bacterium. GTDB lineage: Bacteria > Verrucomicrobiota > Lentisphaeria > Oligosphaerales > Oligosphaeraceae > JAAZIZ01. The sequence goes on from CAZUCG010000141.1 coordinate 1,579, forward strand.
GTATTGGCAGAGAGGATCTTGCCTAAGAATTCACCACTCTGCTTGTTGCTCAAATGCCCCTGCGGCCCCAGGATACGCTGTTTCAAATACCACGGCCGCCGCGAAGCGGCCAGCATATTCAGGTCGTGGTTACTTTCAAGCAGCAGAGTATCGCAACTGCGTAATTGAAATTCTGTCATCTGACCAGCACGACCCAAGTCCATAGCCAGGCCAACTTTCTGGGAAAAGCGGGTGATGACATAGCCAACCGGATCAACAGCGTCGTGATCCAAGGAAAAAGGGGTGATTTTAAATTCGCCCAATTGGAATTCACCGCCGGGGGTGAAGAGCACTACAGAGCCCAACTTCTTGTCAAGATAACGCAGTTTTTCGGCGCAGAGCCGACTGGCATAGACCGGCACTTCGAAATGATTGGCACAGACCCGCAAGCCGCGGATATGGTCGGTGTGTTCGTGGGTGATCAAAATACCCTTGACCATAGACTCGGGCAAGCCACTGGCCTGCATCCTACTACGTAACTCCTTGAGGCTCAAGCCGGAGTCGATCAACAGCCCCTCTTCTCGATTGTGTACCAAGACGGCATTGCCAGCACTGCCGCTGGCTAACACTGTCACTCCTAATGATTCCATAACGTTATACCTTCAGGTAATGTCGCAAAAGTATCCTGAAGAATTTTCCGGGCCACTGTATCAGCGACATCGGCATCTCCGCCGAGCAGCTCACGGGTGCGTTGCATTCCGTCCCGGACCTCATCATAGCGTTTGCCATCAGGCAGGATATTCAGCAATGCCTCAGCCAAATTCTCCGGTCTAGCCTGATCCTGCAAGTACTCCTCATAAACGCACGTATTGCAGACCAGGTTAGCGATCGTAATCCAGGGCAGCTTCACCAGATGCTTGACTAGGTGCCAAGAGAGCGTATTGAGTTTGTAGGTTACCACTAGCGGCAAATCGAGAATCGCGGCTTCCACGGTCACCGTACCGCTGGCGGCGATACCCGCTACGGCAGAAAGCATCTTCTCGCGAGTCTGCCCGACAGAGAATTCGACTGGTGGCAATGCGGTTGCATTGTTCTGCAGCTGTTGCTGGGCCAGGATTTCTTGGGCGATGGCCAGGGTTTTTTCGCGTGGCAGTGCCAGAATGAAGCGCAACTCAGGACGGCGCTGCCACAACAGCCCTGCCGTCTGCAGCAAGGTGGGCAGGATACGGTGCAATTCGCCGCCGCGACTGCCGGGTAACAGCAACAGCAAATTGGGGTCACGGGTGACCTGCTGTTGGCGGTATGGTGCGAGAGCCTGCAGCAACGGGTGGCCGACGAACTCCACCGGCAACGGCGTTCCGGCGTAAACTGCCGGTTCGAAGGGGAAAATACAGAACATCCGGGTTACGCTACTAACAATGCTCTTGATTCGGCCCTTCTTCCAAGCCCAGACTTGTGGGCTAATGTAATAGAACACCGGGATGCCTGATCCACGCAATTTCTTGGCCAGGCGCAAATTGAAGCCCGGGTAGTCGATTAGCACCACTGCTGCCGGGTGTTCACTGCGGATTCGCTGCAACAAGGTTCGGAACAGTCGCAAGAATTGCGGCAAGTAGCGCAGCACTTCCACGATTCCCACCACCCCTAACTCTGAGGAGTCGACCACGATATCCACGCCGGCTTGGCGCAGTTGCGCACCGCCCATCCCGCGCAAAACAAGCGCTGGTGCCAGCTGCTGCAATCTCTCAGCCAAGCGGGCGCCGTAGTCATCACCAGAGGCCTCGCCGGTTATTATCCAGATTGCATTGCGTTCAGGCATCTCGACTCCCAAAAAAAATTCCATCTATTCGCCAACCGGTTCGGTAGTCTGGTTCAACAACCTTCTGCTGCTGCAAATCGGCTGAGTTCTCAATCATTGGCGAGTTCCTGATAATTGGAGGATGCGGCCAATTCAAGCGCCTTCTCAGCCAACTTCTTACCCATCAGGTAGCATTTGCGTAAATCTTCGATGGCGGGACGATATTTAGCCCGCAAAGGCACACCCAGGACCTCCCACTTCAGCTCGGAAATCTTTTCTGCTAGCGCTTCTGGTCCGCCCTTACCCCAACCGAACGAGCCGAAGGCCAGGCCGGCTCGGTTCTGGAAATTCAGTCCTTGGGTATAGCAGACCAAGCTGGCCATTCCAGGCAGCATCCCCTGATTCAAGGTCGAGGACCCGAGTGCCACACAGGCACAATCGAGGAACTCGGTCACCAGCTGGGTGTTATTGCTGCGGCGGACATCGAAGAGCTTCACTTCCACGCCGGGCTGTGAAGCGCCTTCTAGGATGGCTTCGGCCATCGCAGCAGTGCTGTTCCACATTGTCTCAAAAACGATCACGACTTTTGCTTTGGAGCGATTCCAAGCCCAATTGTGATAGGCTTTGATAATCTCCTCGACATAACTGCGCCAAATGACACCGTGGCTTGGGCAAATCATCTCGATGGGCAATTCGTTAAGAGACTCCAGGACTTGTTGCACGCGTTTACAATATGGATTAACGATATTAGCGTAGTAAATGCGAGCCTCGTCCATAATCTCAGCCAACGGATTCTCGTCATCAAAACGGGAGCTGGAGGAGTAATGCTGACCAAAAGCGTCACTCGAGAAAAGAATTTTCTCGAGTGCCAAGTATGTCACCATAGAGTCCGGCCAATGCACCAGCGGGATTTCCACAAAAGACAAGGTATGCTTACCTAAGTTCAAGGTATCGCCAGTGCCGACGATCTCGATTTTCCAGTTACTAGTATCATAATAGGCTGCCAGGACTGGTGCGCATTTCTTGTTGCAGAGCAGTGTCGCCTGCGGCAAAGCCTGCATCACTGCCGGCAAGGCGCTGGTATGGTCTGGCTCGGCGTGGTTGATAATTACATAGTCTATCGTCTGCAAATCCACCACCCCGGCGATATTGCCCAGTAAATCTTGCGCGAAAGGTGCCTTGACAGTATCGATCAAGGCGTTCTTCTGATCTTGGATAAGATAGGCATTATAGGTTGCGCCACGAGCAGTGTTGTAGCCGTGAAAATCGCGGACGTGCCAATCTACCACGCCTACGCTATGAATACCATCCTTGATTTGAATTTGCATTATGCCCTCCTTGGCAGGTGTTGAGTTATGCTAAACCGCCTTCCAGTATCACTGCAAGACGGCTTTGATCCGACGGACGCCGCGGCTAGAGCTCTCTTCTTTCAAGATCTTGAAGCGACCAAGTGTGCCGGTGCGCTGGGTGTGCGGTCCGCCGCAGATTTCTTGGGAAAAATCACCCATCCTGTAAAGTTTGACCAGTGCGCCGTATTTTTCCTCGAACAAACCAATAGCGCCTCGCTCTTTAGCTACTGCCAAAGGCACTTCTTCATAACTAATCGGCATATCGCGGTCAATTTGCGCGTTGACAATTTCTTCGACTTCCGCCAGTTGTTCGGGGGTCATCTTGTTTGGGTAGCTAAAATCGAAGCGCAAGCGCTCAGCGGTGATATTCGAGCCGCTTTGAGCGACGCTCTCGCCCAAGACCAGCCGCAACGCCTGATGCAGCAAATGAGTCGCGGTATGCAGCGCCGCTGTGGCTTCCGATTGGTCAGCCAAGCCGCCCTTGAATTTTTGTTCCGCGCCGGCTCGGGACAGCGCCTGGTGCTTCTCGTAAGCTTTATGGAAACCCGCCTCATCGACTGCGAAGCCACGCTCAGCGGCCATTTCCACCGTCAGTTCAAGTGGGAAGCCATAAGTCTCATAGAGATTGAAAGCATTCTTGCCGCTAATGACTTTCTTGCTCACAAAAGCAGGGATCTTATCAATCAACTTATTGAATTCGCGAGTGCCTTTTTCCAAGGTCTTACTGAACTGCCCTTCTTCGCGCTGCAGTTCATCCACGATGGCCTCAGCGTTTTCAGAGAGTTCCGCATAGACGGCCGAATATTCTGCCACCACCACCTCGGCAATTTTAACCGTAAAAGCCTCGGTGATGCCTAATTTACGCGCTTCGCGGATAGCTCGACGGATCAGCCGACGCAATACGTATCCTTGATCGACATTGCTGGGTTTGACACCATCACCAATCAAGAATGTCGCCGCCCGCAGATGCTCAGCCACAATCCGGGCGCTACGGTTATTGTAATCAGCGGCGGCCTGACCAGATAATTCCTGAATTTTATTAAAGATCCCCCGGAAGAGTTCTGTCTGGTAGGCACTTTCCACGCCTTGCATAAAGCAAGTCACACGTTCGACCCCCATACCGGTATCGACATTGGGGTGCTCTAGCGGGATATATTTCCCGTCTGTAGTCTTATTATACTGCATAAAGACGTCATTCCAGATTTCCACCCATTTCCCACAAGCACAGGCCGGTCCGCAATCGGCTCCGCAATCAGGTCGGTCGAGCGGCACGAACATCTCAGTATCGGGGCCACAGGGTCCAGATTGTCCGGCTGGCCCCCACCAGTTATCGGCTTTGCCCAGGAAGTAGATATTCTCGGCGGGGATGCCGTGCTGCAGCCAGAGATCAGCGGCTTCCTGGTCTTTAGGGGCATCCTCGTCGCCAGCAAAGCAGGTGACCTTGATTTCAGCAGGCCGGAAGCCCAAAACCGCGGTCAGGAATTCGAAGCTCATCGCGATGGCTTCTTTTTTGAAGTAATCTCCCAGGGACCAATTGCCCAACATCTCAAAGAAAGTCAAATGGAAAGGGTCTCCGACTTCATCGATATCTCCGGTGCGCAGACATTTCTGCACATTGGTCAGGCGTTTACCGGCAGGGTGCTTTTCGCCCAGCAAATACGGCACCAGTGGGTGCATTCCCGCAGTAGTGAACAAGCAAGTCGGGTCATTCTCGGGTAGCAACGGCGCACTTTTAATCTCGACGTGACCGTGGCTCTTGAAAAAATCAATAAAAAGGCGACGTAATTCAGCGGCAGTTATGGCTTTTCGCATACAGCAAACCTTAGTGCTTTGAAAATTTTAGCCAGCCTGATTATAGCGCTATTTGCACTATAATCAGGCTGATAATGACAAACATCTTAATGTACTATCTATCGAGTAAAATGCTACCTGAATCCGTGAAGTAACAGCGATGCGGAATCAAATTTTGTAATGCGTCAGTGAAGCTGGGTAAGCCGATAGCCTAATTTTATCTCAAGTAGTATAGGCA
>CAZUCG010000142.1:0-6724 GCA_964619145.1 uncultured Lentisphaeraceae bacterium
CACAGCTTTTGCGAAAAATGCCACGATCATTTTGAAAACCTCCCAAAAAATCATTGCAATCTGCGGACAAAACAATCTATGACACCTTTTTGGCTGGGGTCTAGCTAGTTTTCTTTCCTGACCAAGAGGATACCGGCTGGTGACGCTGCCGGCCCAGCGATTACAAAATTATATTTACACTCGTTGGTACTGCTCGACGCTTAAGATAATTCAGCAAAAAAAGAAAGCAACTGAACTTGCTTTTTTATTCTTTGCCAATTATAGTAACCACAGCTGGCTATTAATCAACTTCCAGACGATGAGGTTAGAGATGAAAAAGAATTTTACTTTGATTGAGTTACTGGTCGTAATTGCCATTATCGCGGTATTGGCCTCGATGCTGTTGCCGGCTTTGAACAAAGCTCGGGCCAAAGCCCAGGCCATCACTTGCATCAACAACCAGAAGAGCATCGGCGTGGCCTCCGGGATGTATATGGATGATTTTGAGGGCTGGTTACCGGGGGCAAGTAATGGCGGCCTTACTTGGCCGAATGGTATCGGTGCCTTCCCTTTTGTTTGGGCGATGCACTTATATTTGAACCAGCCTTTCCGCTATAACAAAGGCTGGATGTTCCCACCGGGCAATCCGCTGGCCTGCCCAGCTGACACCACCTGCAACAGTTATTACGGTGGCCGGTTTCACGTGTACAGTTACGGTACCAACTACTACACCGACTGGCGTATAGGTAAAAACCCTATGCAGCAGCCGATTAGTTTCCGCAAGCCCTCCCAGTATATGTATGTTGCAGATATGACTGCATTTCCTTATTACGGTGCCGCACTGGTCTTTGCCGCCACCAGCTATATCTTCAATACCGCGGCGGTTCTCGGTCAGTATAACAACCAGATCGAATTTCGGCATCCGAATCAGACCCTGAATGCGCTGTTCACCGACTTCCACGTCGAGCCAATGAGCTATAAGCAGATCGCCGGATCGGGCGGAAAATACACCTACAACACACGCCCGTGACTTTGATCCTTGATTTGGCCAGTTAGACAGGAGGATAAATATGAAGAAGTTTTCTTTCTTTACCTTAATTGAGTTACTGGTCGTAATTGCCATTATCGCGGTATTGGCCTCGATGCTGTTGCCGGCTTTGAACAAAGCTCGGGCCAAAGCCCAGGCCATCACTTGCATCAACAACCAGAAGAGCATCGGCGTGGCCTCCGGGATGTATATGGATGATTTTGAGGGCTGGTTACCGGGGGCAAGTAATGGCGGCCTTACTTGGCCGAATGGTATCGGTGCCTTCCCTTTTGTTTGGGCGATGCACTTATATTTGAACCAGCCTTTCCGCTATAACAAAGGCTGGATGTTCCCACCGGGCAATCCGCTGGCCTGCCCAGCTGACACCACCTGCAACAGTTATTACGGTGGCCGGTTTCACGTGTACAGTTACGGTACCAACTACTACACCGACTGGCGTATAGGTAAAAACCCTATGCAGCAGCCGATTAGTTTCCGCAAGCCCTCCCAGTATATGTATGTTGCAGATATGACTGCATTTCCTTATTACGGTGCCGCACTGGTCTTTGCCGCCACCAGCTATATCTTCAATACCGCGGCGGTTCTCGGTCAGTATAACAACCAGATCGAATTTCGGCATCCGAATCAGACCCTGAATGCGCTGTTCACCGACTTCCACGTCGAGCCAATGAGCTATAAGCAGCTCTATGGTTCGGGTTCAAAATACACCCATTCTTACCGGCCTTGAAGAGTCAGTAATCAGCGCAATTTTTTCGGGGCGCTGTCTTGGCGATTCAGGCCGGGCGGCAGGACCAACTTTTTCCCTTCTGCGTGACCGGCGGCCTGCAAAGTTTTATCGTAAGATTTTTTCTGGCTGCTAAACTTCTGCAGCCGCGAATATAAGCGGTGCAGATATTCATTCAAGCGAGCTTGTTGGGCTAGCTCGAGATGCACCAGCGCCTGCATCTCGGGAGCATTATTTTGCTTCTGCAAGGCCTCGCGGAAGCCGCGCAGCAGTCCGCTGGCGAATTCTTTTTTGCCCCTGACGCCAGAATTCCGCCACTTAACCTCCCAGGGCAATTGTTGCCAGGATTTATCGATTTGCTGCATCAGGCAATCGAAGACGTAGGAGGCGATTTTTACCTTCCCACGGGTACCGTGCACAACCAGCGAGAAGTGATTCTTGCCAGTCAATAAGTCTATAATCGGCAGCCAGACTACTGCTACCTGGTAAAACTCCTGCAAGATACTGCTCAGCTGTAGCAAATGGGACTCTCGGCGTGGGAAGGGCTTGCCGACGTCCAAAGCAAAGTATTCCTCTGTCTGCTCACCATCTTCTGGCAAAGTCAAGGAATATTTGCCAGTCAAAGTCCTGGCCTTCAGCAGCGCTTGCTGCGCCTCGTGTTCATTAGTGCTTTCTGACAACGCCAGCAACTTACGGACTTTGTTGAGCAAGCGCGCTTCTTCACTAAGCGAGTCATTCTCATCTGCGAAAATCCGCTGTTCGAGGGTGGGGTACGAGCCGCTGGCGGCAGGATTAGCGCCGAACACCCGACAGACGGCCCGGAATTTCGGCCCGTGCGCAGGCTCTTGCACTTCTGGGAAGCACTCTTCGACGATCTGATGGGCGATTTCGTGGCGCAGCACTTCCAGCATTGCCTGCCAGGGACGGTTTTCCAACAGCGAGCTCTTGATTTCCAGCAGTCGCTTCTCGCCACCGTGCCAGCAGCCCCAAGCGGCCATAGTAGGATTTAAGCTCAACTGTGGGGGCCGCAGTCGCCGCTGCCAGTCCTTTGGCAAATCACTCACTATGAGATGCCATTCACTCAACACCGCGGTTAGAGCAGTGAGGTTAAACTGCTGCTGTGTTTCCTCATCATAACGAAAATTGACAAAAGATAGATCGGTCATAATATCCAGATATTATTTTCTTGCCTAGGGAAACAGCTGTCATTGCTGGAGAGGAAATAGACTTGGCGGCAGAAAATCGGCTAAGGCAATTTTAGTCAGGCCGCCACGGTAGCAATGCTCGGTAGAAATATATAATATAACCCACTCAAGCCGCAAATGGCATCTTTTTTGGTCGTAAAATGCGTTTTTAGCGTTCCCTGCCGCAACAAAACAGGCGACATTTATCTCTGCGCATTTTGCGGGGCTCTCAGGCCGCCTTGCCAAGGCGGATTTTTTCAGTGTCGCGCGTGCAAAGCTAATTGCTAGAGACTGTCGCTGCAGAGAGTGGTATAAATACGGAAATTCTAGCCATTGCTGCGTTGACACAGCGACTGCCACTAGGCAACACGAGGGTTTGGTCATTTTTTGCCGCTTCGGGTTGCCGAACTGCAAAGTGCTTTTATATTCTACTACAAACACAGTTGCGCAACCACTGTGATATCAACAGGCTTATTATTCTCACCACAAACAAAACTCAAAATGAAGAATCAAACAATTGTTTTTCAAGGTGATTCCATCACCGACGTAGGTCGCAGCCGCGAAGTCGAAGCCGAGAAGCGTCCGAATACTCAACTCGGGGCCGGTTATCCGTCGTTGGTCGCCGCCAAGTTATTGTGTGAGCGTTGCAGCGACGCGCTGCAATTCCACAACCGCGGCATCAGTGGCAACCGGGTGGTAGATTTATATGCCCGTTGGAAACGCGATGCGCTGAATTTCCAGCCTGAGATCATCAGCATCCTGATTGGTGTCAATGACACTTGGCACGAGAGCGTGCCCAACAACCCGAATGGCGTGGAAGTGCCCAGATACGCGAAGGTGTACCACGAGTTGCTCACTTGGACCCGCGAGGTCCTACCCGAGGTCAAGCTGGTGTTACTAGAGCCTTTTGTGCTGCCTTTCGGCGCGGTCCAGCAGCATTGGCTCGCTGAGATGGACGAACGCCGAGAAGTCGTCTCCGCGCTTGCCCGCGAGTTCTCCGCCGTCTTTATTCCGTGCCAACAGATTCTCACTGACGCCTGCGCCCGTATGCCGCAAGAATACTGGTTAGCCGACGGCGTGCATCCGACCTTGGCCGGCCACCAGCTGCTGGCCGACGCCTGGCTGAAATATTGCCAGAACCTTTTTTAATTTTAGCGTAAAACAGCATTCTTTCAGGGTAGATCAAATAACCAGGACCTAACTATGAGCAAAATTGAGCACGCGCATTGGATTTGGACTGCAGCCGACGATACTGGCAAAGACATCTATCGGGTTTTCCGTTCTGAGCTTAATCTCGAGGCGCTGCCAGCCGCGCCCATCACGGTAGAAATCTCCGCGGATTCGACTTATGAGTTACTGATTAACGGGCGGCGTTGTCCGTTGACGCAATTCTCTGATTACCCCAGCAGGCGCACTTACGCCTGTTTTGACGTCAGCGAGTACTTCAAACCTGGTATAAATGTCATCGCCGTAGTCGTGCATTACCTCGGCGTGGAGTCATACACCTACCTAATTGGGAAGCCATACTTGAAGGCCGTATTCTACGCCGGCGAAGAAATCCTCACCGTGACTGACAGCAGTTGGCGAGCAGGGGTAGTCGCCAATTATGCCGCGAATGCCATCCCGGTGACCTTCCAGCTCGGCTTACAATTCTCGTACGACGCCAGGCAGCCTGTGCTCTGGGAAGAAGCGCTGCCAGAGTCGATTGCTCTGCCATACGCGTACCAATATTCAGAGGCAGAAGCGCGATTCTGGCAGAGTCTCAGCCCGCGACCGATAGCGCAGCTGCAGGAATTGCCCCGGCCGCAGACTAGTGTCTGCCAACAAGGTTATATGAAACAGCGGCCCATCCCAAGTGAGGGCGAACAGCCTTTGACTGGCCTGACCTGCTACCACGATTGGCTGCGACCCTGCAAACAGGCAGAATTCTTCACGGAAGAGTCGTTACGCGCAAGCGGCAATCTCACCCGCAAAAATATCCCCCAGTTATTTTGGGACGCCTGTGAGCCGCTAGTTTTTGCGCCACTGCCAAAAGATTGCGCTGGTTACTACGTCAGCATCGATTTGGGGAAGGAGACGGTCGGGTTCCTGACATTCAAAATCGCGTTACCGGTCGGCACTCGCGTTGACATCGTGCACGGCGAGCATCTCGACGATGGCCGTGTCCGCGGCACGTTCCCTCGCTACGACTTCGCCGACCAATACCGCAGCGGCAGCGGCGTGCAGGAATTCACCTACTGCCACCGACGTCTGGGCGCCCGTTACCTGGAATTACATTTCAGCGAATTCGGCAGCAGCACAGGCGCTGTACCCCCGCAATTATACTACATCGGGCTAGTACCGGTAGAATTACCACTGCCTGAGCCGCCGGGATTTTTCTGCGAAGACCGCCTGATGCTGCGCATCAACGAAGTCGCTATTGAGACCCTGAAGCTCTGTATGCACGAGCATTACGAGGACTGTCCCTGGCGCGAACAAGCCCTCTGGACTTATGATTCACGTCTGCAAATGCTCTATGGCTATTACCTCTGGGGAAATTACGATTACGTGGCCACCTCCCTGAACTTGGTTGCTCAGTCGTATGACGGTGGCAACTACCTCGGCAAGGTAGCGCCGGCGCGCGGCAGCACCCGCCCGATCCCCTCTTTTACCTTGGTTTGGGTCCCAGCACTGTACGAACAGTATCTGCACAGCGGCTCGCTGCAACTCTGTCAGGATAACCTAGCTTTGGCGGATATCATCATCGACAAAGCCCTCAGCCGTCAGGATTCGCAATACGGGCTGTATTTCGCCGGTGATGAAGGGCAGGTCTGGAATTTCTTTGAGTGGGTCGGTCGCCTGAATCAACTTGACACCTTCCCGCAGTCGCCCTATAATGTGTACTTCTATGAATGCCTGCAGGCCGCCATCAATATCCATACTGCTTGCGGCAACCACCAACGCGCAGATGAATTGCGCGCCCGGGCCAAAGTCCTCGGCGAGAAAATTGAAAAACTGTTCTGGGAAGAAGAGCTCGGCTGGTACGGCGCCTTGCTGCCTGGACAAAACGACTTAGCCTACGAGCACGTGCAAGCGGTAATGCTTTTCAATAACCTCGTCCCCGAAAACAAGATTCCTCGGGTTATGCAGGCATTGCTTTCCGGCAAGCTGCTGCCCAACAGCTTCGGCTCATTCGGATATTTCCTGGATGCGATGATGAAAGCTGGTGCCGCCGCTCGCAAACACATCAGCGAACATTTGCAAGCCCTATTCGCTCCAATCGTACTCAGCGGCGCGACCTCGCTCTGGGAGACTGCTACCGGCAGCAAGGATATGGGCGGTGCCGGCAGCCTTTGCCACGCCTGGAGCAGCGTGATGCCGTACTTCAGCGCAGCTTATGTGCTCGGAGTCAAGCCCCGCAAAGCCGGCTTCCAGGAGTTCGTGGTCAAGCCCTACCCTGCTCATTTGACCCACGCGGAAGGCGGTGTGCCCACGCCACACGGCGACATCCAAGTATCCTGGAAACTCCAGCCAGACGGTCTGGAGGTGGCCGTGAGCTACCCGCAAGGCCTTACCCCAATTCTGGAAGCGTATCCAGAATACCCCATAGTCAAGTCACAACTCAGCCCCCGCGACTAAACAGAGTGAAAGTAGCCGGAGCCGCCAGCTCCGGCCACATCCTAGCCCATTTTTGCTATCAACTATCAATAACAGCCGCCAGCTCCGGCCACATCCTAGCCCATTTTTGCTATTAACTATCAATAACAGTTTTGCATTATGCATATCACCACCCAACAAGCCGATTGGCGG
>CAZUCG010000143.1:0-6712 GCA_964619145.1 uncultured Lentisphaeraceae bacterium
CGGTAATACCAACGGAGCGATTGCCTACAATCAGCTCTTTCATAGCGAGCAAAGCAGCGGCACCGCCCCTACTGGAGGAGCCCCGCACCACGCCGAGTTGAAACAGCTTGGCCAAGGTGGCAATATATTCGCCATCTCTTGATGCGCTGACGAGCATATACAGTCGTTTCCGGCAGGCTCTGGGCAAAAGTGGCACGGTAAAAAGAATCCTGTTATGCCAACAAGCAAAAATGAAAGGAGAGGTTAAATTATTACCGAGGGTCTTATCCTGGTCTTCGATTTTCACCCTGTAGGTTAAGAGCAGCAAGCGCGCCAGTCCCGCCAACGGCCAAGCCAGCCAGGCCGGCATTTGGCGTTTATTTTTAAATGTCAAGAATTTAGCCATTCCCTATCCAAACGAGAAAAAGATATGAGCAGTTTTATTCCCCGAAAAGCAATTATTCCTCTAGCTGGTCTAGGTACCAGGATGTTCCCTGCCAGCAAAACCGTCAAGAAGGAGCTCTTTCCGGTCATCACGCCGTCTGGGATTTGTAAGACACTTTTGCAATGCAGTCTAGAAGAAGTCAGCGATGCCGGCATTAACGAAATTGGCCTGATAGTCCGACCTGGGGATGAGGCAATCTTTGCGCCTCTTTTCCAGCCAATCGCAGCATCACTGAGGGCAGGTCTGCCCGATTGGGCTCGTCAAGAAGAAGAAAAGCTACTGGCACTGGGCAAGAAAATCACCTTCATCACCCAGCCTACGCCAGAGGGTTTCGGCCACGCGATTTATTGTGCTCGTGACTGGGTCGGGCAAGATTCATTCCTGTTATTACTCAGTGACCACATTTATGCGGCTCACGGGCCACAGACTTGCACAGAACAGTTACTGTCCGCCTTCCAACGCCATCAAGGGCAGTCGATTCTCAGCCTGTATCCCGTTCCGGAAGCACAGGTCAAACATTATGGTACTGCCAGCGGTCAACTGACGGCTGACCAAAGCACCTTGCGGCTAGAGAAGTTTATTGAGAAACCCAGTCCGGAATATGCCCGGGCGCATCTCAGCGCGTCGAATTTACCTACTGGGCACTACCTCTGCGTCTATGGACAATATATCCTCAGGTCGGAAATTTTCACTCTTTTAGGCGAGGAAATAGCAGCTGGGCGCCGGTTCCGGGGTGAGTTCCAACTCACTCCGGCCTTGGCCAGGCTAGTTCAAGCCGGCAAAATGCTCGGATACTTAGTAAAAGGTGAGCACTATGACACTGGGCAGCCCAAAGAGTATCTGCATAGTCTGCAGGCTTTTGCCCAGGGTTAGCAATTTACCGGCCTGGCTCTAGCCCAGCTACAGCCAGGCCAATGCGGATAATTATTGCCACTCCCGATCATCGGTAGAATTCAGCCAATCAAGCAGGTCAGCGGGGAGTTTCTCAATGGCCACTACAATCGCTGCGTCGCCAGACGGCATCTTTACTTTCGTGCCAATTTTAACTCCCAGCAAGACTTCGCCCAGGGGCGTTTCATACGAAATCATATTCTTATCTGGGTCACTGTCTAAACGTCCCAGAATATAGAATTTTTCTAGGGTGCCGGAATCATATTTAATAGTGACGCTACAGCCAGGGACGACTGTATTCACTACTGCGGTTTTGCTGAAATCCAGCACCATAGTTTCACTGCTGCGCTCTTCCAATTCTGCCCGTCGCTTGGCTAAGAATGCCTGTCTCTCCTTGGCGAACTTGAACTCTGAGTTCTCGCGCAGGTCGCCTAGACTGCGGGCGAATTCGATTGCGGCGATATTCTCTGGGATTTGCACATCTATCAAATCCAGCAGTTCCTTCTTGCTACGATCCAAGCTACGCAAAGAAGAGATCTTACCGCCTGAGCGATGGGCTGGGCCTTTGCGTTTTTCCTCGACTTCACGAACGGCTTCCGGGAAATGTCGGACGATTTTAACCAATAGGCTTTGCCGTTCGCTGTTATCCAGCAGCGGCTGGTGTCTGATACAGCGCACCAGAGCCTTGATAGCGGCCATATCACCAAAGCGCAAGATGCTCCGTTGGAACTTCTCATCATCGACCAGCATTTTGCGCAATAATCGTTGCGACTTCAGATAGCTGCCCTTGACTTCCACGTGCAAGGTTTTGAAAAGCAAATTAACATTGGAGAGATGCTGCAGGCGCTCCTCGCTATCTGGCGCTTTCCAAAGCCAGTAGAAATGTTCGGGTGTGACTTTTTTATTTTGGAATGCCTGGAAGACTGACTCCGCCAAGGCTTCGTCCTGTCCGGCAGCGGTCAACAATTTATCGGTATTAGTCCAGAGTCGATACGGCATTCTCATAGTCGCCCCTACCAAGAACTCGCTACCTTTGGCCAAGAGCGTGGCTTTCATCCAATAAAACACCAACTTGCTGGGCATTTTATCACAAATTTCCACGAATTGCCCAACAGAATTCCAGACCGCGGTAGAGTTAGCCAACTCTGCCAGGGTCTCTTCGAGGAACTCATTATAGGCCTCACCTTTTTGCAATAGCGCGACGCTGGCGGCAAAAAATTCACTCTGTTCGGGTCGAGCGGCGACGCTAGCGAGGATTTTTTTGACGTTCTCGAGTTGCGGGTTCTCGACTTCTAGTTTAGTCAAATCCTTTAAGCGTTCTGCCAATTCGACAATACTGCGACTGACATCCCAACGCCGGGCATCGGGCATAGTTGCGGCATCACCTTCAGCGGGGTTAGTGCCAGTTTTACCCGCGATGAGGGAGTCGGTCAGATCGGCTGCGGAAAAATAAGCCGGGACCAGCAATTTCTGCATAGTTCCCTTTGCTATTGGGGATGCGCTCAGCAAATCTGCTTCCAGGCTGGCCAGGAGTTCTTTTTTACTGATTGTATCAGTGAAGGTCCTATTTTCCAGTAGTGTATTCAACTTTGACGGTGTTTTGACTAAGATGATATTATCCAGGAAATTGCGCAAGTAAACTAAGCGCTTACGGTCTAAATTCAGGGTGACTTCATTAGCCAGATTGTCAATAGCGACGATTTTACCGGGGCCGAAGGCCGGGTCATAACAATAGGCACCGACTTTCAGCGACTGCATAATTTTCCAGCGACGGTAGATTTTTTCAATATCGACTTTGTCGTCTCTGAACTGCATTACATCTGACAGGCCAGCGGGGTTGCCGTAGCGGGCAAAGACTTGTTTGCTTAGAACGGCATAGCGGTCACGCAAAATCGGCGAGTCCCAAGCCAGTGCCATAGCTGTTTCCAGCATCGCCTCTGCCTCAGACGAAAAAGGCTTCCCGTGCCAAACTTCAAGCACCATATCGAGATTGGCGATGCATTCAGCCCGCAGGTTGTCGGGCAACGACTGTTGAGTCCCAACCGCGAACATTTTTTCGGCCATTTTTTTCTTACTGCCAGCCTGGTTTTCAGAGGCCTCGAGGCATATTTCTTCCCATTCACTAATTAATTTCAAAGAGTCGGCTTCAGTCATAATAATTTTTGGCCCTGATGTTAACAACTTATTTATTTTATACACGAAACAACAAATAGCAGCAATCTGCGCCGCCGGCATTACTCCAGATGGTTCATTTTACGGTAATTTTTTTCAACCTGTTCGACGATGCACTCGGCCTCACCTCGGCCCCACAATGGGGCCAGTTCAACGTAATTCAAGGTCGTGAAATTATTCGGGAAAGCCGTCCGGCCGATATAGAATCCATCGACAATCACTGCGAATTCACTACCGCGGAATTCGCCAATACTTTGTCGCCAGACATTATGCCCTCGCTGGTCGATATACAAGCGCAGGCCGCATTTCGGGCCTGTGGGGGCAGTCAGCACCTCGCCGGCGTAGAAGCGACTGGCACCCAGGAACGCATTTGCATAGACTTGCACTTGTTTTGACTGCAGTGGGTCCCAAGCCGTCTGTACAAAACGGGAAGGCCCCAGGTTCTGGTCAGCAAAACAATGCAATCCCACGACCTGCACAGGCTCATAACTCTGACAAGACACCAATATTGACAACAACAGCGGCAGTGCTAGTGCCAGCCCAGCGAGACGACGAAAAAACACAGCACGTGTTGTTATCATCCTAAGCATCCTCCTTCTTACGGTATAAAGTAGATTCGCTTATTCCGAGACTCTTGGCAGCAGTTTTGATATCGCCGCCGCATTTTTCCAAGACTAGGCGCAAATAATTCCTCTCACATAACTTCAAATAGGCTTTCAAAGTCAAATCGCATTCTTCCCGTTGATATGGCAGTGTCCCAGTCGGCAGGGCAGGTGCGATACTGGACGGCAGAAAATCTCGCAATGACTCTGATAAATCCGCCAGGCGGAGCAATTTTTTATCTGACATTGCATAAGCTCGGCGCAGGCCATTTTCCAATTCCCGGACATTGCCCGGCCAATTGTACGCCTGCAAGGCCGCCAAGACTTGTTCCGAGATCAGCGGTGCCGGCGTCCCTTGGGCAAAATCAGCCAGGAAAAAATTAGCCAGCAGCTCGACATCGCTGATCCGATCTCGCAACGGCATTATTTTCAAGGGGAAGACGCTAAGTCGGTAGAATAAATCATCGCGCATATGCCCTAGCTGGCGTTTGCGGTCTAAGTCTTCATTGGTAGCGGCAATCACCCGCACCTCGACGGGGATATTGTGCAAACAGCCGACGGGGCGAATCTCGCGCTCCTGCAAAACGCGCAGCAAAGTCAGTTGCATACTGGAAGAAATAGAGCCGACTTCGTCGAGAAAAAGCGTCCCGCCATTGGCGGCCAAAAAAAGGCCGTCCTTATTCCGGACGGCACCAGTAAACGAGCCTTTGACATGGCCGAACAACTCTGACTCGAGGAGATTCTCCGGCATCGAGGCGCAATTGATTGCCACGAAAGGCGCCTGGGCGCACTTGCTCCTGCGATGGACGGCCTTGGCGACGAGTTCCTTGCCGGTGCCGCTTTCGCCTTGAATCAGCACCGTCATATCAGTCGGCGCGACTTTATCAATCTGTTCATACAATGCGAGCATCCCGGGGTGCTCGCCCATAATCAGACCGAAATGCATTTGGGCTTTTTCTGGAGCGCTGCTGGGCACTTCTGGCTCGACAACTGCCTGCCCCGCGGTCTTGCGCATAGCCAGTGTGCGGTGCAAAGCCTGCAGCATTAAATCAGTTTTCAGCGGTTTATTGAGCCAGGCGACGGCGCCGCTGGCGACTGCCTTTTCTGCCTGGCTGACCTCAGCATAATCTGCCAACATAAGCATTGGTATGGCAGGGATCGCCTGTTTGGCCAACTGCAATAGGTCAGCATCAGCTTGGGATGCCAGCCACAGCCGCACATCGCAGAAGCATAAATCGAATGGCCGATGTTGCAATAGATTCTGGAGAGTAGGCAGGTCTGAACAGCAACGAACTCGATGCTCCAAGCTGCGCAGCACACCCGCCAAAATATCTGAGAGACTATCATCTCCTACTGCAATAAGTATTTTTGCGCTACTTTGCATAACTTACATTTTGAATTTCAATAAATATTAGTAACTGGTATAATTTAATACCGCAACCGTCCAAGCGCAAGAAAAGAGGCAAAATTTTCTGGCTGGCGGCTGTTTTTCATTGTCATTTGCGAACTCTCTGAAATGACTTATAACAGTGGGCAGTGGAGGATTCGCGCGTTAAGCACAGTTCAATAATATCTGCCGCCAAAATAGCGGGATTAGTTTTCCGTACAGGGCAACTTGCTAAAAAGAGCCGGCTCCTAGCAGGCCATTCGTCGTACCGGGAGCCGTCTGTTTTGTGATATCTTTTTCGAACCCTGAGTTTAGAAAAAGTCAGCATTGCCAGAAGAATAGTTTAGAGCATCAAAACTCCGCTATTGCTTGACAGGCACTCAGCATTTCCTCGACTTGCACTACCCACTTCCCCTCGGGGGCATTCAACGGCAAGACAACAGTATATTCCGCCCGCCCACGAGGCGCGAACAGCAACTTATTGTAGGCCGTATTGATTTTCCCGCTGGGGTCTTGGAAGCTAATACGGTAGAGATGCTCTACTGCCTCGTCAGTAACGCCTACCAGTTGCAGTTGCAGAGTCAACTGGCGGAGTTCTCGCTTGACCACAGTGAGGATTTTTTCCGGACGATACGGCAACAAGACAAAGGCGGACTGTGTCGCCGGTCCGAAGGTATGCGAGAATTCATCAATCAAGCCCAAGTATTTGCGCTCAAAAAAATCATAGACGTGGTATTTTTGGGCTAGTTTGACTTGGTGTTCTTTCGCCTTCGGGTCAAGTTTAACTGCATAAGCAGAATTGCGCACCACACCCACAATAGCAGCGGGGCCATTTTTACGCGTAAAGACTTGTGCCGCGGTCAGAGTCGGCACGGCGAGCAGCGGGGTTATCTCATATTGCTGCAAAAGATGCTGCCAGAATCCTTTCAATTGCTGCAAATTGGCGTTATTCAAACCGGCATAGCGCATTTCCGCCCAGTCGCTGACGGTCAGTCCCTGTGCAGCGGCCAGGAAAAAAGCTTGCCCCTGGCCATACTTGTGAGCGGTGATAGCGGGGTAAGTCTTGCCTTGGCTGGTCACTTGTGCCAACACGGTTGCCTTATCTGGGACAATGGCCTTATTGAAGGCTTGCACTTGTAACTTAAGGCCGGCTAATGCTGGCCAGGCATCGGCTGTCAAGCCCTGCAATTCGCCAGCTTGAACCACCACAGCATCGTTACCTGCCTGCAAGCCGAA
>CAZUCG010000144.1:0-6698 GCA_964619145.1 uncultured Lentisphaeraceae bacterium
CGCGCCCTCATCGAGTCGTTCCGCAAGAGCGACCTCACGGACCTGGCGGCCAGCGACCGTGGGTTTTGAAGAAGACAACCGCTTCGGAGTAGTTAGCGAGAATATTAATCAGGAAAAATAACATAACGTGTTGTTCACGGGTCGATGCTAGTTGGTGAAAACAATGTTATGCAGGCCCCGTCCTAAAGGACAAGTGGTGATTTTAACCGCGAAAAACGCGAAAAAATGCGGAAGACAAGAAAGATGAGTTCTCGTCTCCAGATTACAATGTCTAGTGGTTAGAGAACAAATAATGCTCAGTCGAAAAGCAGCAAGCTTGTTGGCCGGGCTCTAGCTGAAGAATTTTGCCAAAAAATGAGGTTGCAGCTTGTGGAAAAGCCGAGCAAGAATTTTTATGACCGGATGGTAGACCGTCTGGATCGCCTGGACCCTTCCAGCTTACAGTTATATTTATTACGGCTGCTGAAGGAGAAAGGCTTCCTAGAAGGCATCTTCAACTCCATCAAAGAAGGGATAATTGTCATCGACAATACCCTGCGCATCCGCATTATTAACACCGCCGCGCTCAATCTTTTTGGTATCAAAGAAGATGCAGTAGGCCAGTATATCGGCAAGCATTTCAAACAATTTGCCTGGGATGAGCTTTTGCAGGTCCCGCCTGAGAACTGGGGCCGTTTTTCTCGTCGAGAACTCGAGGTCTTTTATCCCGAGAGGCGTTTCTTGAGTTTCTATCTGATGCCGGTACCTGAGCGACCTGATATGAACAAGCGCGGATTGCCACTGGCGACTTTGATCTTTCACGATGTCACCGAGACTTTCCAGGCTACTGAGCAGACCGTCGAGACGCAAAAAGTCAAGGCTATCACCCAACTGGCAGCTGGCGTGGCACACGAATTGGGCAATCCCTTGAATAGCTTGGGCATACATCTGCAAATTTTGCGGCGGAAGCTACAGCAGCAACCAGAGATGGTGCCGACCCAAGTGGTGAGTGATTTCGTAGAAGTCGCCGAGCAGGAAATCACCAGGCTGGATGCCATTGTCAAAAACTTTTTGAATGCGGTGCGGCCCGGACAATTGCAACTCTCTGCCCTGGATTTGCGGAAACTGCTCAGTGAGGCGATTGGCTTTATGCGTCCAGAAATCGAAAGCAAGGGCATTCAAGTCGAGGTCTCATTCCCGGACACTATCCCGGTCTTGACTGGCGACGCCGGACAACTTACCCAGGCCTTCTTCAATATCATCAAAAATGCTTTCCAGGCGATGCCGGATGGCGGGCTGCTGCAAATCCTCTGTAGTGTTGATGATATCTACGTGCACGTGAAGTTTACTGATAGCGGCAAGGGCCTAAGTGATAGCGAAATCAGCCGGATTATGGAACCGTACTTCACCACTAAGAGCAGTGG
Organism: uncultured Lentisphaeraceae bacterium; assembly: GCA_964619145.1. Classification (GTDB taxonomy): domain Bacteria; phylum Verrucomicrobiota; class Lentisphaeria; order Oligosphaerales; family Oligosphaeraceae; genus JAAZIZ01. Next base: position 1,404 of record CAZUCG010000144.1, read on the forward strand.
TACCGGCTTAGGCTTGCTGATCGTTGACCGAATTGTGCACGCGCACGGCGGTGAATTGGCGATTGAAGGTAGCCCGGGGCAGGGCGCCAGCTTTACCCTCAGCCTGCCCCGACACGCCAGGATTATTCGGCAAATCGCTTGCGACAGCAGCGCTGCCAATGCTACGGAGTGACTGCGAGCGCCTGCTCTGACAGTGATTTTCTGATTGAACTTGAAAATAACGCTATGGCTGATTTATGACCAAGGCAAAAATTCTGATAATAGATGATGAACGCAATACCCGTGTGGGTTTGGCACAGGTCCTTAGCGATAAATATGAAGTGCTGCTAGCCGAAGACGCTTTGAAAGGTCTTCACCTGCTTAAAGAGCAACCGATAGATATCGTGCTTACCGACTTACGGATGCCCGGTATGGATGGGATGGAATTCACCCGGGAAGTCAGCATTTGGGAGAATGCGCCGCTGATTATTATGCTGACAGCTTACGGATCAGTGCAGACGGCCATTGAAGCTCTAAAAGTCGGCGCTTATGATTACCTGACCAAGCCGGTCAATCTTGATGACTTGGAAATGATGATCGAGCGAGGGCTGGACACCGTCAGGACAAAACGGGAAAACCAGGAATTGCGCGTCGCCCTGGAAAAAAAACACGGTCCGAACGATGGCATCGTGGGCAATTCACAATGTATGCTTGACTTGTTAGAGGAGGCCAAGCAGGTGGCTGAGGCCAGAACGACAGTGCTGATTACCGGCGAGAGTGGCACCGGTAAGGAACTCATCGCCCGCGCCATCCACCGGATGAGCCCGCGCAAGAATAAGCCGTTCATTGCTGTCCATTGCGCCGCCCTGAATGAGAATTTGCTGGAGAGCGAGTTGTTCGGCCACGAGAAGGGCGCCTTCACCGGCGCCAGTGAACGCCAGATCGGTCGTTTTGAGCGCGCCAACGAGGGGAGTTTGTTTTTAGATGAAATCGGCGAAATCAGCCCCGCGACACAAGTGAAATTACTGCGGGTGCTAGAGAGTCGTAGCTTAGAGCGAGTCGGTGGGAGTCAGCCTATCCAGGTCGATGTGCGCCTCTTGGCCGCGACTAACCGGGACCTGAAAGCGATGGTCGAGGCCGGCACTTTTCGTGACGACCTCTATTACCGTTTGAATGTCGTGAACTTAAAACTGCCGGCTTTGCGCGATCACCGTGAAGATGTCCCAGCTTTGCTGAATCACTACCTGATAGTCGCAGCCGAGGATAATGGCAAACGGCTGGCTGGCTTCACCCCAGAGGCGGTAAAAGTCTTGACGTCTTACAACTGGCCAGGGAATATCAGGGAGTTGCGTAATTGTGTCGAAAGGATGGTTGTCTTTGCACGTGGTAGCTCGTTGACTCTCAATGACGTCCCAGTAGAAATCCGCCAAGCAGTAGGCGAGCAATTTCAAGATAAAGCTCGTAAGCAGCAAGACGAGCTGCAGCTTTCCGATAATCCTCTGGACATCAAGGCGAATGAGAAGAATGTGATCATTCAGGCCTTGGCCCAATGCAACAATAACCGTTCCAAAGCAGCTGAGTTGCTGGGGATTAGCCGCCGCACCCTGCACCGCAAGCTCCACGAATACAATATCTGAAGGGCAGTATGGAGAGCTTCCGGATTATCCATTTCTCAGATTTGCACGTCGGTGATTTTTCTTTTCCGAGAAATGGCTGGTTGGACAAACGTCTGCTGGGGAGAGCTAATTTCTGGTTGACTCGTCGCCGGCAAATCTGCTTGCAGCGGCTTGCCCAGGCTGCCGAAGTCTTTGCTGCTTTGCAGCCTGACTTAGTGCTCTGTACTGGCGACTTGACTTGCGTCAGCGACCCGAAGGAATTCGCAATGGCCGAAGAATTGCTGGCACCTATCCGGCAATGGGCCGGCGATAAATTTGTCTATCTACCTGGCAATCACGATGCCTACGTCTCGGCTGGCGAATGCCGTCGCGCCTTGGTCGAGACTTTTTATCGCCTTAATGGGCAGCGTTTCCAGTTGCCAGAATTGCCTTTGTCCTTGCGCTTTGGCGAAGTGGAACTACTGCTACTTAATACCGCAGTGCCACAAGGCTGGTTCTCGTCAGGAGGCGTCTTCGAGCTAGCTGCGCAACAACGCCTGGATACATTGTTGGCAGAGCCATTCGCCGGTATCCGCCTGCTGCTGAATCATTTCCCTATTCAGACCGAGACAGGTGGGCAAATACCCTGGCGGAGGCGATTGCAGGGCGATGGGGTTTTACGGCAATGGCAATCCGCCGGTCGTTTTGCGGCATTAATCTGCGGGCATATCCATCACCCGTTCCTAGCGGATACCGCAGTCGGGTTGCAAGTCTGCGCTGGTTCATTGACCATCCAGAGCTCGTATTCAAGCATCGAGATTGAGCTCTCGGGCAGGCATAATTCTAGAACTGTAATTGGAAAGGAAGCGATCAATGCAACAATATCTCGCCTTTGACCTTGGTGCCTCCAGCGGACGCGCAATTCTGGGAACGCTGCAAGATGACAAAATTTCTTTGCAAGAGTTACATCGCTTTGAAAATAGCGGCGTGCAATGTAATGGCGGTTTGTTTTGGAATATCCTGGGATTATTTAAGGAGCTCAAAGTCGGCCTGCAAAAGGCCCTGGCAACCGGTGCCGAACTCCAAGGCATAGCTATTGATACTTGGGGTGTAGATTATGCTTTGATTGATAAAGACGGTTTTTTTCTCGGCTTTCCGCGCCATTATCGCGATTCCCGCACTGATGAGATTATGCCTTGGGCATTTGCTAAAATGCCGGCCGAGCAGATGTACGAGCATACCGGCATTCAATTTATGAATTTGAACACAGTTTTTCAATTGGCGGCCGCTTTGCGGGCTGATGACGATTCTCTGAAGATAGCTGACAAGTTATTATTCACTCCCAATGCCTTGACGTATCTGTTATGCGGCGATATCAGTGCAGAATACAGCATCGCCACCACGTCGCAACTTTATGATCCAACGCGTCGTGATTGGGCTTGGCCGGTTATTGATGCCATTGGCATCAAACGCAGCCTATTTCCCAAAATCGTCCCTTCTTGCACAGTCGCTGGGACTCTCACCAGCGCTCTGCAGAAGGAGTTCAAGTGCGGGCCGATTCCGGTCATCCTAGTAGGAAGCCATGATACCGCCTCAGCTGTGGCGGCTGTGCCAGCAACGGGCGAAAAATCTTGGGCCTACCTCAGCAGCGGCACGTGGAGTCTGTTGGGCCTGGAATTGGAGGCGCCATTAGTCACTGCCCAGGCTCGCGCCGCCAACTATACCAACGAGGGCGGCATCGGCGGAAAAATTCGTTTCCTCAAAAATATTATGGGCCTGTGGTTGGTGCAGGAATGTCGCAACGAATGGCAGCGGCAGGGTGAGACATATAGCTTCGCCGAGCTTGATAAATTGGCCGAGCAGGCTGAGCCGTTCCGCTCCCTCATCGATCCCAATCATAGCAGCTTCGTCGCGCCAGGCGATATGCCTGCCAGAGTTGCGGCCTTCTGCCATCGGACTGGGCAACCTATCCCGGAGACACCGGGGCAAATCGTGCGCGTTGCTTTCGAATCGCTGGCCTTGCGCTATAAGCAGACGATTGATGAATTGGAAGAATTGCAAGAGCGTAAAATTGAGGTGCTGCACTTGGTTGGGGGCGGATGCAAAGGCGATATCCTCAATCAATTTGCCGCCAATGCTATCGATCGGCCGGTGATTGCCGGGCCAGTGGAAGCCACTGGCTTGGGCAATATTATGGGGCAGGCTATCGCTACAGGAGCGATAGCCTCTATCCAGGAAGGACGCAATATAATCCGTAACTGTACCGAGAGCAAAACTTTTCTACCCCAGGATAAGGCGGCCTGGCAGGAAGCATTTCGGAAATTTAAGTCGCTAACCTGTCATAGCACAGTGGGGACTAGTCAGATTGGCTGAGGTTTTATTTTTCCGTCTTTGCTACTGGCACGCCGTCTATCAGCACGGCGATGATATTGGTAGCCAAGGCAAAAATCGAGCCATCTGAGATGATAAGGTCGGCGTCCTTGCCGACCTCAAGTGAGCCGACTCGCTCGGCCACGCCGATATGGCGAGCTGGGTTGATGGTGATACTTTGCAGTGCCGCAAATGGCTCCATCCCGGCTTTGATGGCCAAAGCGGCCATAGTGGCCAGATGATCCTGGGGCAAAACTTCAGAATCAGTGATGATGGATACTTGGCAGCCGGCGGCCGCCAGGATGCCGGGGGTGGCGAAAGTCTTATTTCGTAGCTCCGGCTTGCTGATGGCGCCCCAGCTGGGGCCGATGGCCACAGGATAGCCCTCCTTGGCCAATTCTTTAGCAATCAAGTGACCGTCGGTGCAATGCTCAATAGTTAACCCGACGCCAAATTCCTTGGCAATGCGGATGGCAGTAAAGATGTCATCCGCGCGATGGGCGTGAGCCTTGAGAGGAATTTCACCCTGGATTACCGGCAGCAGCGCCTCAAGCTTGATATCATAAGCAGGCATTTTACTGACATTCTTCCCGGCAGCTGTCTTCTTGCTCAGATATTCTTGCGCTTTAGACAGGGCCTCACGCAATTTTGCCGCTATCATCATCCGGGACGTGATGCTCTTGTCGCGGTAGCTGAACTTAGGGTTCTCGCCAAATGCGCATTTCATCCCGATGCGTCGCCGGATGACCATATCGTCAATTCTCAAGCCCGTGGTTTTCAAGGCGACGAAGGTCCCTCCCAAGACGTTGGCACTGCCTGGACCGGTAGCGACACAGGTCACGCCCGCTGCAGCTGCCTGCAAAAAGTATGGGCTTTGCGGGTCGACGCCGTCGATGGCGTCGAGTTGTGGGCTTACCACATCAGTGTATTCGTTACCATCGCCGATATCACGGGTGCCGCACGCCCCCAGGCCGATATGGCAGTGCGCTTCAACTAGCCCCGGCCAGACTTGCAGATCAGTCGCGTCAACGACTGACGCGCCAACAGGAGCGCGGAGTTTTTTGCCAATCTGCATAATTTTGCCGTCGGTTATCAGGATATCCCTCTGACTGGAGGCAGGATTGATCGCGTCATTGACATTGCCGTTGCGGATGAGAATTGTGTTGCGCATAAGGCTCCTTAACTGATTTGAACGAAAAATAAAAATATATCGAGGCGCTGCGCCAGTAAATGCCGCAGTGCCGTACTAGTCATCTATTATAGGCGACAAATAGCCAGTTTCAAGTCAAGTAGCCATTTTTACAGCGATGCGGAATCAAATTTTGAATTTTCAGATCCGCTTTCCGCCTGA
>CAZUCG010000145.1:0-6693 GCA_964619145.1 uncultured Lentisphaeraceae bacterium
CTATATATTATAAATATATACCGTGAACGATTTTTCGCAATACAATTCGCGGCTTTTCCCCACAATCAGCCGTTTTGCTCGCGATCGCCTTTGAGTGCCTAAGACCGGCGGCGCCTGCCCGCGGCGATCGGGCGATTTCTCAGAGAAAGAACGGGCTGTCGGGCGAAATCGCCTGTTTGGGGGCGGCGGTCTTCTTCAGCGCGGCGGGCTTCTGGCCAGTGCCTTTCTTGAGGCTGAATACCTGGTCTCGGAGCATCGCCGCGCGCTCGAACTCCAGCGCCTCTGCCGCCTCGAGCATCTCCTGCTCTATTTGCCGGATAGCCTCCAGGATATCGTAATCGCCTTCTGGCGCATCTTTGACGACCATCGCGACCTGCTCTTCCGCCTCTTTATAAACTCGCAAGCTATCCTGTTCCCGGCGCTTGATAGTCTGCGGTGTAATGCCGTGCTCGGCATTGTACTGCTTCTGTTTTTCGCGGCGTTGACTAGTGATATCGAGCAGCTGTTTGATGCTTTTAGTAATGCGGTCGGCATAGAGAATAACCTTGCCATCGCGATTACGGGCAGCTCGGCCGGCAGTCTGCAGCAGCGAGGTCTCCGAGCGCAAGAAGCCCTCTTTGTCGGCATCCATCACCAGCACTTGGGCCACTTCCGGCAGGTCGAGCCCCTCGCGCAACAGATTGACGCCGACCAAACAATCGAATTCGCCAGAGCGCAGGCTGCGCAGGACATCGACGCGTTCAAATGTATCCAGCTCGGAATGCAGGTAGTTGCTGCGGATGCCGGTCTTGCGTAAATATTCTGACAAGTCTTCGGCGGTCTTCTTAGTCAGGGTAGTCACCAGGGTACGTTCGCCGCGCTCAGCGGCGGCCTTGATCTCGTGAATAGCGTCGTCGACCTGAGTATCCAGGGGGCGGATTTCTACCTCGGGGTCCAACAAACCAGTCGGTCGCACCACTTGCTCCACTGGTTGAGTGAGCGAGAGTTCGTATTTCCCAGGTGTGGCCGAGACGAAGATCACCGTCTTCTGCATACTCTCAAATTCCTCGAAGGTCACTGGGCGGTTATCGAGCGCCGAAGGCAGGCGGAAGCCATTATCCACCAGCACCTGCTTGCGGTTGCGATCGGCGGTCGGCATCGCGTGAATCTGCGGCAGAGTGGCGTGCGATTCATCGATGACAGTCAAGTAGTCTTTTGGGAAATAATCCATCAATGTGTACGGCCGAGAACCGGCGGGACGACCGGCCAAATGCCGAGAATAATTCTCGATACCCTGGCAATAGCCGATTTCCTGCAACATCTCCAAGTCGTAGTTGGTTCGCTGGTGGATGCGCTGCGCCTCTACCAGCTGCTGCTTTGACTCGAACAGCGCCACTTGCTCGGCGAGTTCCGCGCGGATATTGACCTCGGCGCGTTGCAGTCGCTCCTGCGGCATCACGAAATGCTTGGCGGGGAATACCGCGGCATTCTGCAACTCCTCGGTCATTTTCTTGCTGATTGGCTCGTGTCGCGACACGCGCTCCACGGTATCGCCCCAGAATTCCACCCGCAGCAAGTCATCGCGATGCGAGGGGAAAATTTCCAGGGTATCGCCCGCGACCCGGAATTGTCCGCGGGTAGGTGAGAAATCATTGCGGCTGTACTGTATTTCCACCAGTCGGTGCAACAGTTCATCGCGTTTGATATTCTGGTCCAAGACGATTCTGGCCTGCATCGCGGCGAAGTCTTCTGGTGAGCCCAAGCCATACAGGCAGGAGACGCTGGCGACCACGATTGTATCTCGTCGCTCCAGCAATGAGCCGGTGGCGGCGAGGCGCAGCCGGTCCAGCTCGTCATTGATGGCCGAGTCTTTGGCGATATAAGTATCGGTCTGGGGGATATACGCTTCCGGCTGATAGTAATCGTAGAAGCTGACGAAGTACTCGACCGCATTTTCCGCAAAAAACGCCTTCAACTCGCTATAGAGCTGGGCGGCGAGGGTCTTATTATGCGATATTACCAGGGTCGGTTTTTGCACTTTGGCGATAACATTGGCGATGGTGAAAGTCTTGCCTGAGCCAGTCACCCCCAGCAAAGTCTGGTAGTGCTGCCCGGCATTGATGCCCTGGGTCAGGGCGGCAATAGCTTCCGGCTGGTCGCCAGCAGGCGAATAATCTGAATGGACGATAAAAGGCTTGGACATAATCTTCTGCTGGAAATTAACTTGCTACTAGTAAAGCGACGCGCGCGCTGCCCGGCACTATCTCACTCGAGTCGGTTTTCACAAGCGGGAATAGAAGAGCTCGAACTGCTGTTGTGCCTGAATGGCGGTAAGTTTCCGCTGGCGCACTGAATATAGGTTGACCAGGGCGACACTGCCATCTGCCTGGACAAAGAAGTTCTTCGGCAAGCAATCTTGCCACAAGAAGCCCTTCTCCTGCAGTGCTTGCAGGGCCTCCTCGGCAGTCTGGATAGCTTTGCGACGGACCTTCTCATTCAACTCCTGCTGCAGGAACTGGGGCAAGGGCAGGCCCGACATCGCCAACAGCAGCAGCAGCCCCTGGCGAGGCAAGCCGAGGGTTTTTTTCTCTCCCCAAGCGATTATTTCCGCGACTTGAAAGCCAGCTTTGCGCAGCATCTCGATACCTCTGCGCTCGTGTTCAGTCAGGCTGTATGGCCATTCGAACATTACGAAATAGCGTAGCACCCTCGACCAATCGACCTGCCCATCGTAATGCAGGAAGACTCGCAGATTTTCGTTGATTTGTTGATATCCGCCGACGCTGCCGGGTATAAACTCCAGCGGTTCCTGCAAGGTCAACTGCAACAACGACTCGACCGTCGTCAACTCTGCTTTGACGAGGCGGTCTTTCCACTTAGGATGTAGTTTCAGTTCGAACATAACAGGTCAGCCTGAATAATTCAATAGCGATAATACTCCGGTTTATATGGCCCCTCGACTGGCACACCGATGTAATCGGCTTGGCGCTGGCTCAAGCTCGATAACTGCACTCCCAGTTTGGCCAGATGCAAGCGGGCGACCTCTTCATCGAGTTTCTTATCCAGGACATAGACCCCGACGAGTAAGTCTTCCTGGGCCAGCTTCAGCTGAGCCAGGACCTGGTTGGTGAATGAGCAGCTCATCACAAAGCTGGGATGGCCAGTAGCGCAACCAAGATTGACCAGACGGCCGTCAGATAACAGAATGATGCTGTTCCCAGCTGGGAAAATATACCTATCGACCTGGCCTTTCACATTCTCACAGCGGATGCCCGGCCAGGCCTTCAAGTCAGCGACTCTGATTTCGTTGTCGAAATGGCCGATATTGCAGACAATGGCGTGATCTTTCATTTGCGACATCTGCTGGGCTGTGATAACATCGCAATTGCCGGTGCAGGTCACGAAGATATCGCCTTGGTTGACTACCGCGTCAAGGGTCACGACTTCGAAGCCCTCCATCGCGGCCTGCAAGGCGCAAATCGGGTCGATCTCGGTCACCAGCACTCGTGCGCCCAAGCCGCGCAAAGATTGCGCACAGCCTTTGCCGACATCGCCATAGCCGCAGACGACGCAGATTTTACCGGCGATCATCACATCGGTAGCGCGCTTGATACCATCGACCAGCGATTCGCGGCAGCCATAGAGGTTGTCAAATTTCGATTTAGTGACCGCGTCATTGACATTGACGGCGGGGAACAGCAACTTCCCGGCCGCGAAGCGCTGATAGAGGCGATGCACGCCAGTTGTGGTCTCTTCTGAGACGCCGCGGCAATCGGCGGCGATGGCCGACCACTTGCCGGGCTCTTCCTGCAAACAACGGCGCAGGCAAGCCAGCAGCTCGCGCTCGTCTTCCGGGGCATCGACGGGGCATTCGAGGACCTTCGGGTCGCGTTCGGCGTCGAAGCCGAGATGCAGCATCAGGGTCGCGTCGCCACCGTCATCGACGATCAGCTGCGGGCCCTTGCCGCCCGGGAAAGTCAATGCCCGGCGGGCGCATTCCCAGTATTCTGCTAGCGTCTCGCCTTTCCAGGCAAACACCGGCACGCCAGCGGCGGCGACTGCGGCGGCCGCGGAATCGCGGGTAGAATAGATATTGCAGGAGCACCAGCGCACATCTGCGCCGAGGATCACCAGGGTCTCAATCAGCACTGCGGTCTCGGTGGTCATGTGCAGGCTACCCATCAGGCGCATCCCGGCCAAGGGCCGGGACGGGCCGTATTTCTCTCGCACTGCCAGCAAGCCCGGCATTTCCTTTTCCGCCAGCTGGATTTCCTTGCGCCCCAAGCCTGCCAAGGATGGGTCGGCCAGCCAATAATTTTCTGTTTTTACAATGGACATAATATGGTCCTCTTTTCGCGGGCCCTTCGCCAGTGGGCACGCATTTTTAGATTAATATCACCGTCAAGCTAGGGGAATAGCCGCTATTTACAGCTTATTCGGCTGGCAAAATTGCCGGCAAGGGTATAATCTTATACTATAACTCGGTTAAAAATTGCCGCAACTGCTGCCAGATATTTGCCGGCAGATTTGCCCCCGGGCGGGCGACTACTGCGGCTGAGACGGCCGCGGCCAGGCGTCCGGCCGCCGACAATGACCGGCCATTCAGCCAGGCATAGAGGAAGCCAGCCGCCCAGAAATCACCCGCGCCAGTGCTATCGACCAACTGGGCCGATTGGGCCGGGATGTGAATTTGCTCTTGGCCGCGGGCAATCCAGGCGCCTTGGCCGCCGCCTTTGACCACAGCCAGGGCGCACAATTGAGCCAGCTCCTGTAAGGCTTGACGCGGGTCCTCGAGACCGGCAAAAGCGGCGGCTTCCCGTTCATTGAAGAAAGCCACCGAGACATATTTTTTCAGCAAGTAACGCAATAACTCACGATGTTTGCCGACCAATTCCGGCGAGCCGGCGTCATAGCAGATCGTCAAGCCGGCGGTCTGAGCCAGTGACAGGATCTCTTCGGCGATTTCCGGCGTGTAGAGAATATATCCCTCGACATAAAAATGGCTGTACGGCTGAAAATCAGCCAAAGTGAAATATTTTGCCTGGAAGTGATTGGCGACGCCTAGGCAAGGCCGCATCGTACGCTCGCCATCCGGAGTGACCAACGACAAGCAGCTGCCAGTCTCCCCAATGGGGATGACCTTGATGCCCGGCAAAGCCACTGCGGAGTCCTGCATCGCCTGGCGGTAAAATCTACCGCTCTCGTCAGCGCCGACTAGGCTCAGCATCCCGGCTTGGCCGCCCAGGGCTGCGAATGCCCTGGCGGTATTGCCGGCGGCGCCGCCGAGGGAGCGTTGGCAGCGCCCCGCCAGCAAGCGTCTGAGTCCCTCTCGTTCAGCAGCAGAGATTGGCTGTGAGCCGCCTTTTCGACCAGGCAATGCGGCCAAGAATTCCTCGGATACCTCAGCGACTTCATCAAGCAGCGCTGCCCCGAAGGCCAACAATCGAGGCGGCGGTGAATAATTTGGCAAAGCCAGCATAATTTTTCTGCCCGATTAGGCTAGGATTTTTTGCAAGGTCCCGGCCTGGTCGGTTTTTTCCCAAGGGAAGATCTCCCGTCCGAAATGGCCGTAAGATGCGGTCTGGCGATATGACCAACCGTCGGGCGTCTTCAAGGCCAAGGCCTTGATAATTTCCGCCGGCCGGAAATCAAAGACCTGGCCTTGTTGCAACACCTCCGCCAAGGCCTCGTCTTGTACTTTGCCGGTCCCAAAGGTGTTCACATTGATGCCGACCGGCAGCGCCCGCCCAATAGCGTAGGCGACTTGAATCTCGCAGACCCTGGCTAAGCCAGCAGCGACGATATTTTTGGCCGCGTAGCGGGCCATATAAGCGGCCGAGCGATCTACCTTGGTGGGGTCTTTGCCGGAAAAAGCTCCGCCGCCGTGCCGGCCCATCCCGCCGTAGGTATCGACAATAATCTTCCGACCAGTCACACCAGTATCACCCATCGGGCCACCCTCCACGAAGCGTCCGGTAGGATTAATCAGATAATCCTTTGGCGACAGACCATCTAACCACGCTGCTGGCAGAATCTCCCGCGCGACTTGAGCCACTAACTCTCGCAATTGCTCCGCCTGCATATCCGGCTCGTGTTGATGCGAGACTACTAGATTTTTTAAGGAGACAGGGAGACCATCCTCGTAGCATATCGACAGTTGCGCCTTAGCATCAGGACGCAAAAAAGAGTATTTCACCGAGTCAGAATGACGTAATTCTGCTAACCGGGCCATTATCCGATGGGCATAAAAAATCGGTGCCGGCAGCAACTGCGGAGTATCAAGGCAAGCAAAACCAAACATCATCCCCTGGTCACCAGCCCCCTGCTCACCAGTCTGGTTGGTCGAAGCCGTGACACCTAGGCAGATATCTGGAGATTGAGCGTGGAGCTTAAGTAAAATCTCAGCCGATTTAGCCGAAAAACCAAGGTCTGGATTGGTATAGCCGATCTCACTCACTACTCGACGCGCGATGCCAGCATAGTCAACCTGCGCAGTGGTGGTGATCTCACCTGATAAAACGATGAAGTCAGTGGTCACCAAGACCTCACAGGCGACACGACTGTCAGGGTCCTGCTGTAAGCAACTGTCTAATACACTGTCGGCTATCTGATCACAAACTTTGTCAGGATGACCCTCGGAAACCGACTCCGAGGTGAAAACGTGACGGGATTTAAACATAGACATAATTGCTGCCCTTTTGAACTAGATATTAC